>JBIKMF010000513.1:0-2577 GCA_044359425.1 Phycisphaerales bacterium | reverse complement strand
GCCGTCGGTCTCGCGCGCGTGTCGCCGTCGTGGTGGTCACCCGTTGATCCCGCTGCGCCCGCGACAATCGCACGGGCCGAGAAGCTCGAGAACGCGCTGGTAGGCCACATGTCGCTCGTGCGACCTCGCGCCGCGGAAGAACCCGGACCCGGGCTGAGCTTCCGCAGCGAGAGCTGGGCAATCGCCTTGCACCGAGACGACGCGAACGCGTGGCTGGCGGCACGCTTGCCACTCTGGCTCGCAAACCAGGGGCACTCGCCCGAGTTGATGCGAGACCTTGATGTGGTGCAGATCACGTTCGAGAACGGGCGCGTGCGGATCGGCGTGAAGATCCTCAAGGACGGACGCGAGCAGATCATCGGCGCTTCGGCACGCCCTGTCGTGAAGGACGATGGCTCGCTCTGGTTCGAGGACGCCACCATCGAAGCGGGCCGATTGCACATCCCGGCGTCATGGGCCGCGGGCTTCCTCAACGCGCGCGCCGAGCGCTACCTGCCGCCGACGATGCGTGAGAGCCCGCGCGGGCGCGAGGTGCTCGAGATGATCGCCGGTAAGCGGCCCGCGCTCCGCGAGGCCACAATCCGCCTCAAGGACGGGCGCCGCGTGCGCCTCCTCTCGGTCACCCCGAAACAGGACCGCGTCGAGTTCGTCTGCAGGACGGAGAAGCGGTAGACGAGCGGGAAGAGGCACAATGAGAGTGGCCTGCTCCGTAGGCGGAGAACCAAACCCTGGTTCGCTCGGTCGGTGCCGCCAAACCCGAAGACCCTCAGGTCGCCACGCCCCACGACCGCTCGGCTCCCGTCCCAGGTCGCGCGCACGCTGACACGGGACTCCACGGCAGGGCGCAGTGACTCAGTTGCGCCCCGGATTCAGGCTCCCGTCCGAGTACGAGTCCGGCGGCATCTGCTCGCGCAGCAGCACCAGCTCCGTGCGCTGATTCGACTCCGCGTCCTCGGCGTTTCGCGGCCGGTGCACCAGGGGCGCACAGGTCCCGCTCGCAACCAGGCGGATCTGCTCCCACTGAATGCCGTGAAGCACCAGCTCGTTGCCCACCGCCCACGCACGCTGGTACGAGAGATCGCGCGCCTTCTTGATGTCGCGCCACGATTCCCACTTGCTCGCGTGCCCACGCACCTCGATCATCCACTTGGTGTCCACGGCGCGGCGGGCAAACTCGGCGACCGTCTGCTTGGCCTCCGCACCCAGCACCGTCGACTTGTCGCTGAAACCAACGAGCGCTACCTCGCCCTGCCAGTCGGTCGGCCTGACATTCGTCGTGCCCTTGCCGCCCATGGAGTTCTCGACACCATCGGCCGTCGGCTCATGCCCCTCGAGTGTCGTGTCACCCGCGCCCGGCTTGCCACGGTCACGCAGGCGACGGATCAGCCGCTGATCCTCCGGCGCAAGCGAACTCATGTCCACCGGGTTGTGAAACGCCTCGCGCACCGCGATCGCCACGTCGAGCAGCCGCTCGTCCGCCGTCGAAGAAGGCGCCGCATCCGACTCCCCCTTCGGCCCCATGTTCATCGCCAGCAGAATCACGAAGAACCCCATCATCAGCAGCACGTTGTCCGCGAACGAAACGATCCAGCCTTCCTCGTGCTCGTGCTCCGCGTGCGCACCGTGGTGGTGGTGCTTCTTGTGCTTCTTGTGCTCCCCACCCTCGCCGTGTCCGTCGTGCCCGTGTTCTTCCGCGGCCATTCGTGCCTCCGTTCGCTCGGGTCGCCGCCGATCACGCCGCCTTCAGGGACGTGCGCGTCACCGCCGGGATGAAGGCGGACATCTTGTCCAGCGTGCTCCGCGGGTTCTCGCCCGCCTGGATCGACAGAATCCCCTGCAGCACCAGCTCGCGCCGGAGAATCTCCTCGCCCGAGCGGTACGCCAGCTTGTCGCCCATCGGCCCCGCCACGCAGTTCGCCAGAACCGTCCCGTACATCGTCGCCACGACGGCCACCGCGAGCATGTAACCCATCGTCGCGATGTCACCACCGAGGTTCTTGAACATACCGATCTGACCCATCAGCGTCGCCACCAGCCCCAGTCCCGGGCCGTATGTCTTCAGCAGGTCAAAGAACTTCTTGCCGCTCTTGTGGCGATCCTGCATCGCCATGATCTCCAGCCGCAGCGTCGCCTCGATCGTGTCCGGGTCCACCCCGTCCACCGCCATCTTGAGACCACCGCACAGGAACGGATCGTTGATCTTCGCGATCTCGCTCTCGAGCGCCAAAATCCCGTCACGCCGCGCTCGCTCCGCCAGGTTCACCATCATGTTGATCGTGTCCATCGCGGGCTGCGTCTTGTTGAACATGAACTTCCGAACATACCCCGGAACCATCTTGATCCGGTCCATCGGCATCGACATCAAGACCGCCGCGATCGACCCAATGATCACCATGTAGAACCCCTTGGATGACCAAAGGGACATGAGATCACCGCCAGTCGCCTGGTAGCACACCAGCCCAACGATGAAGGTCATGAGCAAGGTCCCGGCGATGCTGGCTTTGTCCATGGCTGTCTTTCCAAAGTGGAGCGAGAGAACTACACGTCCTCATCGATCCAAACGGCACAGCCCTGAAG
>JBIKMF010000512.1:0-2579 GCA_044359425.1 Phycisphaerales bacterium | reverse complement strand
CTCACCTCTCCCGCCACCACGGCCACCGCTCCATCACCCACTCCCCCCGCGACCCCATCAACTCCTCACTGTGCCACTCCGTCACTTGACCACTCGACCACTTCTTCCCCCGCGACCCATTCAGTTCTTCACTTTGCCACTCCGTCACTTTGCCACTTGGCCACTTCTTCTCCGGCCACTTCTTCCTCCGACCCCGCCGACATCAACCTCGACCACATCGATCCCAACTCCCCCGAGTACCGCGACGTCCTCCTCTGCCTCCAGGCCGCCCACCCCAACCTCCGCACCAAACGCCCCGACCTCTTCACCCCCCGCACCGCCCTTCCAGCCTCCGCTTGACCCCACACAAAGGGGATACTGCTTGACCAAAATAGCTAGATTGGCTAGACTTTTAGGCCGATGGGTCTACGGGAGGTACGCCTCATGAACTGGAACGTTGCCGACGCAAAGAACCGACTGAGCGAAGTCCTCGACCGAGCCCGGCGCGACGGACCGCAGACCATCAAACGCCGCGGCGATGCATTCGTGCTGCTGCCAGCCGACCAGTACGAGCAGTTGACCGGAAAGAAGCCCAGCTTCACCGACTGGCTCCTCGATGGCCCGCGCATCGACGACCTCGAGTTGCCGCGGCGTGAGAACGGGCCAATGCGCGATGTGTCGCTCTAAAGCAACCGCCCGAGCGGGGACGAGGCCGACACATGAAGACACTCATCGACACCGACGTGCTCTCCGAGGCCCGCAAGCCCGATGGCAACGCGATGGTGAGACAGCGGCTCGCATCCCTCGAGCCAGCGGACTTTTTCATCAGCGTGATCTCAATCGGCGAGATCACCCACGGTATCGCACGTCTGCCCGCTGGGTCCAAACGCCGCGAACTTGAGGCGTGGCTTGGCGTGACGGAACGCCACTTCTCAGATCGCATCCTTCCGATTGACCGCGACACCGCGCAGCTCTGGGGTGAGATCACCGCCAAGGCCTCCAATGCCGGGCGAACGCTCCACGCCGCCGACGGCCTCATCGCCGCCACCGCCCTTATCCACGGCCTGCGGATCATGACCCGCAACGTCAAGGACTATGAGCCCACCGGAGTACTCACCTCGAATCCCTGGGAAGGCTGATCCGCGGGGGATGCGACCGGTGCCGGGCTCGTCGCCTAATGCCTAATGCCTGATGCCGAATGCCGCTTCTTCACTTTGCCACTTTGCCACTTTGCCACTTCCTCCCCACTTCTTCCCTCGCCTCGAAATCCCGTGTCCCTCCTCCCCCACCACTTCCGCCTGTAGGGGTGTCCACCTCTGTGGTGAGACCCTTTGAAGAATAGTGGAGGAACACGATGGCACGTTTTCAGGATGCGGCGGCGTTGGTGGCGGTGGCGGGGTTGGGAGTATCGCTTGCAGGTGCGCAGCTGATGCTCCCGCGAGACCGCGCCGAGGCGGGCGAGACGCTCGCGATGGGGGATGTCGCGGCCTTTGATGCCGCGCTCGATGCGCGGAAGGCGGCGGGGTTGAAGGCCCAGGTGGAGCAGGCGGCGGCGCGCGTGCGGGCCTCCGGTGCGGATGCGCCGAACTACAGCTACACCATGGGGGTTCGCGTGCCGTTGCGGCTGGACCCGATGCGGATCGGTGTGCGGATCTCGAAGGACGTCGCGGGCGACCCGGTGGACCTGGCGTCGCACGCCGCGCGGCTTGCCGGGCTGGTGCCGGCGCTCGGTGGCCACGAGGTGGTAAACGACTTTGTGGTACTCGCGCTGGACCGCGCGAGCGCGAAGGATGAAGCCCAGAGCTCGCGGGTGATGGACGCGCTGGCGAAGGGGCCCGGGGTGCTGATGGCGTCGCCGGTCTTCCACAACGCGTTCGTCGAAGGCGGCTACTGGATGCCGACGGACCGGATTCTCGTGCGGGCGAAGGATGATCTGGATGCCGGCGCTTTGCTAGCGAGGCTCGCGCCGGAGCTTGAGGTCGCGAACGCGCGGCTGGGGAGCATGGCGGGCGCGATGACGCTCCGCACCACCAGCGCGAACGGGTTCGAGGCGATGCGTGCCGCGAATCGGCTGGCGGAGAGCGGCGAGTTCAAGTGGTCGCACCCGGCGGCGCTCGAGACGCTGCAGCTTGCATACGTAAACCCGACGGACCCGGCGTTCGGCGCGCAGTGGGTGCACCGCAACCTCGCACAGAACAACGGCGGCGTCATCGACATGGACATGGACACGGACTGGGCGTGGGACATCGAGGACGGTGTCACGTCGGTCGAGATCTTCGTGATCGACACGGGAGTCGAACCGACGCACCCGGACCTGAACTGGGCGGGCGGTCGGGACTTCTCGGGAGGCGACGTGAACGGGGTCGGGAGCGGTGCGCCCACCGGGACCTGCGATGATCACGGCACCGCGGTCGCCGGGTGCGCAGCGGAAATGGGCAACAACCTCGGCGGGCGCGGCACCGCGCCAGGTTGCCAGGTGGTGAGCGGAAAGATCGGTGTTCAACAGTCGAACCCCTGCGGGACGGGGTTCGTGTCGTTCTCGTCGGAGTGGCTCGTAAACGCACTCGACTGGGGCCGGGACTTTGGGTGCGAGGTCTCGA
>JBIKMF010000129.1:0-9835 GCA_044359425.1 Phycisphaerales bacterium | reverse complement strand
ACCGCCGCCTCAGCCCCTCCGCGTACCTCACCCCCGCACCCTCCGCCGCTGCACGGGCCAGAATCGCCGCGTGATCGACCCCGCGCACCAGCCGCCTGAACCAATGGCTCGGCACCGGCATCACCACCACCCGCTCGGCCTTGATCCCCTCGCGCCGCAACTCCGCCCCCAGGACCGCCCCCATCAGCGTCCCCAGATCCATCCCCACCCGCCGCCACCGCTGGAACTTCAGCTCCCGGATCACCTCTCCCAGGAGCCCCTCGTACTCGCCCACACGGATGATCCTGTTCCACGGGGCCGTCTCGCCCTCGCACCCGCCGCACCCAAACCCCGCGCGACCTCCCCCGTTCCAGGTCCGCCCGCACCTCGCGCAGTACGCCGCGGGCGCATCGGGCACGAATCCGGCCTCCTTCGCACGCTGAACAAACGGGGGTGTCGTCACTCCCAGCCAAGTGCGCTCCGCACTCTCCCACCACGTCTCCGCGCGAGCCACGCCCTCGCCGCCCCCACGCGACGCGCCGCCACCCTCCGCTGGCTTGATCTCGATGAACGTTGCTTCGGTCGCGTCCGGATCGACACCCACGCCCCCAGCGTCACGCTGTGGGGCTTTCGGCGGCCACGTGAACCGATCCACCCTCTCGCTCGCCACACGCCCCTCCCCCGGGCCACGGGCCCGTGCGAAGCCTCACGCCTTCGCGAGTTCTGCACGGAGCACCGCTGCACGCGCCGCCCTGCGCTGTTCCTGATCGAGCTCCGTCCCGATGATCCGCTGCAGGTGCGCCGGCTGCACCGCGAGCATGAGCTGATTCACCTTTTGGTGCGAGAGCCCCTTGGCGATGCCCAGCACCACGCCCAGCCGCACCAGGCTCAGCAACTGCATCGCCTCGTCGGTGGCGAGCAGCCGCGCGTGCAACAGCGTGCCGTACGCGCGGAAAATCTGATCCTCGATGCCCAGCCTCCGCTTGGCGAGCAGTTCCCGGCGCGAGACGCGCTCGTACTCAACGACCTTCGGGATGATCTCGTGTTCGAGGTCGCGGAGAATGGCCTCCTCTGGCCGCCCGAGCGTGGTCTGGTTCGAGATCTGGAACAGGTCCCCCACCGCGTCGGATCCCTCGCCGTAGAAGCCACGCACCGCGAGCGACATGTCCTGGGCCGCGCGCTTCACCTTCTCGAGTTCCCCGGTCAGCCGCAGCCCCGGCAGGTGCAGCATCGCGCTCATCCGCAGCCCCGTGCCCACGTTCGTCGGACAGGCGGTGAGGTACCCGAATCGCGCGGAGAACGCGTAGTCGACCCCGGACTCGATCTTGTCGTCGACCTCGTTGATCCGTTGCCACGCCGGCGTCAGCGCGATCCCCGGCAGCACCACCTGGATCCGCAGGTGATCCTCCTCGTTGATCATCACGCTCAGCCGCTCATCCGGCACCGAAAACGCCACAGCCCGCGGGTCCTCGCTCGACGGCGCACCGCCGATCGCTCGCCCCTTGCTGTGCTGCTTGGAAATCAGGTGCCGCTCAACCAGCAGCGTGCGGTCGTGCGGCGACGCCTCGTGCAGGTCGACCCACACCATCTTCGGCGCGAGGTTCGCACGAAAGATGTGCTCCCTCGCGATCTCCAGCGTCCGCAACCGTTCGCGCTTGCCCGACTTCGGAATGAACGGTAACGCCGCGATGTTCCGCGCCAGCCGCACCCGCGAGGACATCACCACGTCGACCGCTTCACCCTCGCCGCACAGCCACGGCGTCGTCGACTCCAGCGGGAGCGGGTCACGCGGGGGATTCGGCTTGCGGGGTTCGGGAGGTTGGCCTGTCATGGCTGGTTCGGGCTCTGATTCGCTTCCTGGAGTCGCCGGATCTCGTCACGCAGCTTCGCCGCGAGTTCGTACTGCTCCGACTGCACCGCCGCGTCCAACTCCCGCCTGAGCGTCGCGAGCCGCTGCGACCTGCGTTCGAGTTCCGCGACAAACTGCTGCACCTGCGGCGGGGTCGGCACCGCCCCGCCACGCCCCGTCCCGCGCTTGGGCATCTTCCCCATATGCCGCACCGCGCCGTCGTGGGCACGCTCGAGCAGCGGTCCGAGCTGCGCCGCAAACACCTCGTAGCACGTCGGACATCCCAGCAGCCCGTGCTGCTTGAACTCTGCGAACGTCGTCGCGCACTGCGGACACGCCGTCACCCGCGCCGCAACACCAGCGCCCGCCATCGGCACCCCCACCACCGCCTTCAGGATCTCCGAAATCGGCGAACCGGCCTTCTGCGTCAACCCGTGCTGCGCGGCACACCCCTCACAGAGGTGCCGCTCGATCTTCACGCCGTTGCAGATGCTCAGGTCGTGGACCGTGGCCTCGTTGTCACACTGGTCGCACTTCATGCGGATGTCAGTGTAGGAACCACCTCACCCGCGCGGGAAGATTCACCGCTCCCACCGCACGACACGCCGAAAAACACAAGCACCCCGCCTTCGCAGGGTGCTTGGAAGCTTCAACTCATCAATCGCTCAGACCGCCGCGGCCTTCTGAGCACGGGTGTACCCGTACTTGCGACGCAGCGCCTTCACCACCAGCCCGCCACGGATCGCCTTGGTCGAGGCCTTCACGCGGACGGCCGTGCCGTCGATCATCGCGTTCACAGGCTGCAGATTCGGCTTGAACGTGCGGCGGGTGATGCCGGTGGGCTTCAGACCGAAGCCGCCCTTGCTGACGGCCTGACCACGCCACGCGCGCTTCATGCCGCGGCTGACCTTCTTACCGGTGAAGTGACACTTGCTGGGCATACCGACCTCTTCGTCAAGAAACTCCCCGGCAACGCGATCGCACAACGCCGCGTGTGGGGCCACAACACTAGGGTTGCACCCCCGCCCCCGGCAAGTGCCCGGACGGATTTGGCACCCTGCCCCCCACCACACCCTCCCGCAACACTGCCGCGGACCGTACATCGCCCAAAATAAGCCCCGCGTACGCCTCGCTCGGCCGAATCACCGGCCCCGCCGCCCGCTTCCGAGCGATCGTCACCCCCGGGCACCGGTACGGCGTCCGCCCCTCACCACGCGGGTAGTCCAAGGTATGCCGCGGGGAATCGAGGGTCGTCACCTCGAACCGCCCGGAGGCCTCGACGGTCTTCACCGCGGCCCCCACCCCATCGAAGTAGAGCGAGTCGTGGAACAGCATGACCCCGCCGACCTCGAGCAACGGCTCGAACGCCTCGATCTCCGCCGCCACCGTCGCGTACGAGTGATCGCTGTCCAGCAGCAGCATGTCGAAACGCCCGTCGAGCTTCCCGCCCATCGGCAGCTTCGCCGCTTCCCCCTGCACGAAGTGGATGAGCCGGGCGATCGACTCCCCCTCCCACAGGTGCGGGTGCTGCTCCACGTCGATGGTCACGATCTCCCGCGGCGTGGCGTCGAACGTCCCCAGATACTCGAGCGCCGCCGCGAGGCAGCACGTCGAATACCCGCGGTGCGTTCCGGTCTCGAGGATGCGTCGCGGCCGCAGCAAGGCGACGAGCGCGTACCACAACCGCCCCACTTCCAGCTCAACCGGCGCGTGATCCACCGCCCCACCGGGCGTTTGCCGCCAATCCCCGTACCTCGCGTCGTACCCCGCCTCCGCTGCACGCACCGCGTCGGGCATCGCGCCGAACGCGCCCGCCTCGCCCTGGTTACCCCGCAGAAACTTGGAGAAAAACGGGATCACGCCCCGCGTCCGTCCGCCTTCTTCTTCGGCTTGGCCGGCGGCGGAAACGCACCCGCATAGCCGTCGGCCTGCAGCGCCATCGCGAAGTCCTTCTCCGTGATCCCCCCCGCGTCGTGCGTCTGCAGCGTCAGCGTGACGCGGCTGTATCGAATCAGCATGTCAGGATGGTGGTTCGCGGCCTCCGCCGCTTCCGCAACCTGGCCCACGAACTTCATCGACTGCACGAAGTCCCTGAACTGGTACGTCCGCTGAATGGCCTCGCCAACCAGCGCCCACTCAGGCACCCGCTTCATCTCCCGCTCGATCTCGTCCTCAGTTAGCTTCGGCATTCCGTGCTCCGGTCCGCCCCTGCGGAAGTGTAGGGTATTCTACAGCAATCCCACGCCACGCCTCCGCCGCGAGGCGAGGGCCCCTCCCGCCGGGAAAGGTGCGACGATGCCCCAAGCATCCGAAACAACACGACTTGCACCATCCCCGACCGGCGCGCTGCACCTGGGAAACGCCCGCACCTTTCTCATCAACTGGGCGATGGCCCGCGCCTCCGGGTGGCGGATCGTCCTCCGCATCGAGGACCTCGACGGCCCCCGCGTCAAGCCGGGCGTCATCGACCTCACCATCGATCTGCTGCGCTGGATCGGCATCGACTGGGACTCCGGCCCCATCATCCAGTCCTCCGATCTTGGCCCATACTCCGACGCGATGTCGCGCCTCGCGCACGCCGCGCTCGCCTACCCCTCGGACCTTTCGCGCGCCCAGATCGAGGCCGCGGCGTCCGCGCCCCAGGACGGCACGGGCGAGGTGCGTTTCCCCCCCGAACTCCGGCCGCCGCTGGCGCCCCGCGCCTTCGACGACCCCGCCACCAGCTGGCGCTTCGCGACGCCCGATGCCCGCGTGGACTTCGTCGACGACGCCGCGGGCCCGCAGACCCACTCCCCCGCCTCGACCGTCGGCGACTTCGTGGTCTGGACCAAGCGCGGCCAGCCCTCGTACCAGCTCGCCGTGGTGGTCGACGACGCCCGTCAGCACGTCACCCGCATCGTCCGGGGCAACGACCTCCTCGACTCGGCGGCTCGTCAGGTCCTGCTCTACCGCGCCCTGGGCCTGAGCCCGATCCCCACCTACTGCCACCTGCCCCTGGTTCGGGGCGCGGACGGCAAACGCCTCGCGAAACGCCACGGCGACACCCGCCTCGATTCCTATCGCTCGCGCGGCGTGCGTCCCGAACGGCTGATCGGGTTACTCGCCCGCTGGAGCGGCCCTCCCGAACTTCGGACCAGCCGAATCGAGATGTCCGCTTCAGAGTTCCTCCGGGTCTTCCGACTCGATACCATCCCACGCGAGGATGTCGTCTTTACGCCGGAGGATGAAGAATGGCTCTGTCGAAGCTGATGCTGCTTGCCCTGATCGCGATGCTCTCCCTGAGCTGCGCCTCGATCGCGGGCTGCGACGAGAAGGAAGACCAGGGCCCCAAGACGGCCGACGTCAAGCTCGACGGCCAGTCCTTCACCCTCGACCTCGCCCTCGACGACGAAAGCCGCTTCAAGGGCCTCTCGGGACGCACGGATATCCCCGACAACGGCGGCATGCTCTTTGTCTTCAAGGACAGCGGCGTCCGTCAGCACAGCTTCGTCATGCGTGACTGCCCGGTCGACATCGACATCATCTACCTCGACAAGTCCGGCCGAATCGTCGCTATGCACGCCATGAAGGCCGAAACCCCCCGCGCCGACGACGAGAAGGTCCTCAGCGGCGGCCCGGGCGTCCCCGAATGGGCCAAGACCAACGACAAGTACGAGAGCCGCCTCAAGAAGTACCCCAGCAAGTTCCCCGCCCAGTTTGTTATCGAACTCAAGGGCGGAACCCTCGCCAAACTCAAGCTCAAGAACGGCGACAAGATCGACCTCGACACCAAAGGCCTGAAGAAGCGGGCCAAGTAAGCCGATACCCCCATCCGGAAGCGTGCCCGGACTCCTCCGTCCGCGGACGCCGTCTGTTGTTCTGGGGGTCCGTTGTCCATCACTCCGGCGAAGCCTCTCGTCTGCGTCACCCACGGCGGCCTCGATGCCGACTTCGTGCGCCGCTGGACGGCCGATCTGCTCGCCGCATGGCCCGCTACCCCTTCTCCCTCCGTCAACTGCCGCCCGCTTCCGGCCGTTCTCGAATCGCTCGATAACCTCGGCGCCGCGCAGCCCGAGGAGTCGCTCCTCGTCCTCCTCGCGCACGCACGAACCTCCCCGATCGAAGTCGACCGCTTCGTCGGCGTCGCGGAGAACGCGGGCCTCCCCGCGGTCATCGTGCTCGAGGACGCCGAGTCCTGGCGACCCCTTCAACGCCACGGCGTGCTCTTCATCGATCCCAACGCTCCGCCCTCCACCATCGCCGCGATGTGCTACGCCCTGGCCGAACGCCAGGCCGCGGTCGGCATGCTCGCGGGAGAAGTCCGCATCGCGCAGCGCTGCGAGGCCGGGGTTCGCCTCGAGATGGAACGCATGTACGAGGAACTCAACCTCGCCGCGAGCATCCAGCGCGAGTTCACCTCCGCTCCACTCCCCGCCGTTCGAGGCTTGGACTTCGGCCTGCTCTATCGCCCGATGAACTTCGTCAGCGGCGATATCTACAACGTCCACCAGATCGACGATAAGACCATCGCCTTCCTCGTCGCCGATGTCGTCGGCCACGGCGTGCCCGCCGCGCTCCTCACCATGGTCCTCTCCAACTCGCTCGCCGGCATCGAGCGAACCGCCCTCACCGACGGCGGCCTCCGACCCGCGGAAGTTCTCCGCCAGCTCAACCTCCGGCTCTGCGAAAACTCCGGCGGCGGCGGGCGCTTCGCCACCGCGGTCTACGGGATCCTCGACGCGCAGGCCCGCACCGTCACCCTCGCCGGCGCGGGCCATCCCTCGCCAATCCTCGTCCGCCGCGGGCTCGCCCACGCGATCGAGACCAACGGCCCGCTTCTGGGCGTGTTCGACAACGCCGAGTTCGACGAGACCCGCATCATCCTCCGCGAGGACGACTCCCTCTTCATCTACACCGACGGCCTCGACCTCGCCCTCTGCGACCAGACGGAGGCCTCGCGCCAGGCCATACCCTCCGCGAAAATCCAAGCCCTCCTCGCTCAGGTCCACCGCCCCGAGCACGACTCGATCGACGCCGCCATGCAGGAGATCACATCCCTCCTGGATGGGTCCATCGGCAGCCTCCACCAGTCCGACGACGTCACCGTCCTCGGCATCCGGGCCACCCGCGCCGCCGACGAAGCCGGCCTCCGCGCCGCCGCGTGACGCGGCTGATCCCGCGCCTCACGGCGACGGACGGCTCGCCGCACTCCCACTCCCCCGACGTGCCGCACGACGCGCCGCACGCTGCGCCTCACGCCACTCGTCCACAGGCACCGCGTTCTGCGTGTAGAAATCGTTCGCCGCCTCGACATCCGCCCGAATCGCCGACACCGCCGGGTACATCGCCGCGGCCCCCGCCGCGTGCTCGCCGTACGTCATGAACGGCACCGCACGCTCGGCGTACAGCCCCTTGTAGTCGTCCGCCGACCCGTTCCGGCTCAGCAGCGTGTCCCGCCCGTTGTTCGCGCCGATCACGATCGGCCTGTACACGTTCCCCGGCCGCATCGTGTCGTCTGTCGTGCTCCCCACCAAGTCAATCGCGATGATCCGGTTCATCCACATCCCAGGCCGCTGCCCCGCCGACGGCTCCGAGAAGAACATCCCGTAGTTCGGCTGCGGCAGATCACGCCCCACGCGCCCGCCCGTGCCCCCAGTTGTCGCCGGCGCACGCAGCCGCTTCAGGTACACCGTGTTGTTCGCGATCGGCTCCCAGATGAACTGCCCAACGCCGTACAGAATCGGGAACCGATCCCGCGACAGTTCCTGCGGCGCTTCCTCCGTCTCCGTGCCGTGCAACGCCGCGGTCCTCTTCAACGTCCCCGAGGCCTCAAACCGGTACAACTGCCCCACCGACGCGAACTCCGATTCCGTGAAATAGTCTTCCCCCGTTACCGGATTGAACGCCGACAAGAACCCCAGATACGGCCGCCCGTGCTCCGGCAGATCGCGCAACATCAGCCTCGACGGCGGATAGATCTTCACGAACGCCTGCTCGTGCGCCGACAACCCCACCACGTTCACATCCCCCACCGGCCCACCCCACGCGCACCGCCGGCCATCCGCCCACGCCAACGTGCACGGAATCAGATCCGGCCGCGCGGTCGCATCCCGCGCCGTCCCCGCGTCCACGATCTGCTCCCGCGTGATGAACCGGATCGCCGGGTCCGTCGGCGCCGTCGCCCCCATCGTCGCGTTCACGCTGTCGCTCCCCGAGGTCGGAGCATTGCGCATGAAGTACGTGAGCGCCAGCGTCGCCGGGCTGCACGCCCACCCCGGCGTCAGCACCTGCTCGGGCCGCAGTCGCGCCAGACTCGCCGTCGTCGGGACGTTCTCGAGCCTCGTTCGCGTTCCCCTCGCCTCCCCCCAGTGCCACGTTGCAAACCGCCAGAAGTTGCTGTGGTCCGCGCTCGTCGTGTGCGTGAAGTCCCCGCCGTTCGCCACCCCTCGTCCCGCGAGCCTCGTCCTCCCCGCGATCGCGAACTCCCCCGCGTACATCATCCCCCGCGTCCACACCCGCTCCCGCCCCCAGTTCCCCATCCTCCCCGTCGCGTCGTTTGCCCACACCGGCCCGCTGTGGTACCACCCCCCCACGGCGAGGCTGAGCAACAACTGAAATCGCATCGCCAGTATGTTGTCGTGCAGCGACGCGTCACCCGTCGGCACCGACCCATCCGACAACAACACCGTGTTCCCCAGCGCCGGGTGCCCACGCCCGTTGAACCGCATCCCCATGTACTGCTGCGCCAGCGACGATCGATCGTTCAGACACACCGCCAGAAACCGAAAGATCGGGAACTCCACCACGTCGCCCGGATAGAACCGCGCGCTCGGATTCCGCACCTCCCGATTGTCGTTGTCGTACCGCAGCGAAACATCGCTCTCCGCATCCCCAGGCCCCGCCCCCGGCACCGGGTGATACAACACCCGCCGCGGCCCCTTCCACAGCCGCACCCACGCCGGCAGCGGCAGATCCATCGTGTTCCCTTGCTCGACCGACGCCGGCCGCGCCGCCGCCGCCCCCATCCCCGCGATCACGGCATCAACCCACGTACTCCCCCGCAAGCACCGATTCTCCCCCGCCGCCGGGTACCAGCGCGCCAGCGCCAGCCGCGCGTTCGAATCCCTCAGCTCGTGCGCCCACGCCCTCAGCAACTCCACATACGAACACTCGCCCCTCACCACCGCCCGCCGCAAAGGCACGATCCAGTTCACACTCGGCATCGCTCAGCTCCTCGCCGCCGCTTCGTACACGCTCTTGAGCTTCTCCCGCGTCGCATCGTCCGCTTCGCCCGTCCCCTTCAACCCCTGCGCCACCTGAAACGCCGTCAGTGCACCTCGCAACTCCTCCGTCATCTGCTCGTTCTCTTCCCCGCACGCATACCCGAGACTGTTCAACCGGTGCTTCACCCCGCTCACCCGCGTCACCGGATCCAGATGCCCCACCGCAAACGCGTACTCCTCCTGCCCCGCCTCACCCTCGAGCACCATCTCCACCCGCGTCACCGTCGGCCCGATCCCAAACTCCGCGTACCCCTCATCGTCCAACCGCCCGCTCGGCCCATGAACCCCGTCCAGCTTCGTCGAGAACGCGAGCCCCTTCCGAGGCTCCCCAGCAAACAGAAACCGCATCTTGAACATGCTCGGCACCCCCTTCCGCACAAACCGATGCCGCGCCTCCGTCCCACACCCCTCCTCCCGCACCACGAGCTCCGGCACAAACACCTCATCCCCAGGATGCAGCACGGCCACGCTCCGCTCCTCCGAGCGCAGCCCCGCGTTCTGCTCGTGCTCCCACAGCGTGCGCGGATGAAAGCCGTGCGCCGCCGCCAAACTCACCACCGAATCACCCTGCGCAGCAACAACCACACCCATAGAACCTCCCGTCTCAACAACGACATCGGCCATCCCCGCTCACGCGCTAAACCCCGCCGCCGCCCCCATTCACAGGTTTTCACTGGTGGTACCATCCCCCCATGACACCCGCCCCCCTCCTGACCCCCCTCCGCACCCTTCTCCTCACCCTCCT
>JBIKMF010000128.1:0-9839 GCA_044359425.1 Phycisphaerales bacterium | reverse complement strand
CCGCGGCGGTGGAGCTCCCGTCGCCGTCGGGATGGACGCGAACGGCAACGCGCTGGTCGCCGCGACCGTCTACAACGGTGGAGATCCCATCGCCGACAACCCGTTCAACGCCGTCGCTGTGGCACGATTTGATCCCGCGGCGGGTGGCTCGCCGGTCACCTGGTCGCTGGCGGCGTGGGTGGACTCGGTGGCCATGACCGGCAAGGCGATCTTGGGCGACGTTGGCTTGGACGGCGCTCCCGGGTCGGGCGATACCGGCGAGGCCGACGGCGTCATCGATGGTTCCGATGCGCCCGCCGGCCGCCTCGCGTCCATGCTCGAGACCTCGCTCGGTGTTTCCGGGCCGTCGATGTCCTCCGTGGGCATGGACTCCGCGGGGAACATCTACTTCCTGTCGTCCGTCCGCCGGAACCGGTGGACCGGTTCGCAGGTGGTTTCGGAGAGCACGCTCGGACTTGTTCGCGGCGTGTACGACCCCGCGACGTTCTGCTACCGCCTCGAGCTCGTTCTCGCCTCGGGTGATGCCTTCGCGGGCCAGAACAGCGGCCGCAACTACAAGATCGTCACGCTCAACGTGGCCGATTCAGACTCGCTCTCGTCCGCGTCGCTCTGGTCCGGGAGTGTGAGCAGCTCGCCGTGGAATGGTGACGCCACTGCCGCGTCCACCCCGGTGTCCCCCGCCAACCTGGGCGGCTTGGCGATTTCGGCCCGTGTGGTCTACGACACCAACAACGATGGAACCTACGAAGACCCCACGGCCCTCGGCGGCAACACCGCGAGCGTCGATGAGGCGTACAACGTTCTCCTCTACGTGGGGAACACCGAAGCCCCGGGCTGCCCCTCCGACTGGAACAACGACGGCGGCGTCGACGGCGACGACGTGATCGCGTTCTTCACCGAATGGGACGCGGGTGAGGCGGACTACAACGGCGATGGCGGTACCGACGGCGACGACGTCATCGCCTTCTTCGGTGATTGGGACTCGGGCTGCTGATCCCGCCCTCGATCAGGTGTTCGGGGTAAACCGACGGAGCTCCGCCAGCGTCTGCTGCAACTGACGCTGCAGAATGCTCACCTTGAGCAGCGAGCGCACACGCGTCAGCAACTCGAGGCGGTTCACCGGCTTGGTCAGGAAGTCGTCCGCGCCCGACTCAACCGCACGCTCCACGTCCGAGACCTCGTTGAGGGCCGTGACCATCACGATCGGGATCGCCTTGGTCGCAGGATTCCCCTTCAGTCGCGAGCACACCTGAAACCCGCTCATTCGCGGCATCATCACGTCCAGGAGGATCAGGTCCGGCGCGCCGGCCGCGACGGACTCCAGGGCCTCAACACCATCGCGGGCGGTGGTCAGCTTGCAGCCCAGGTCTTCCATGTAGGCGTGGAGCAACTCGAGGTTCTGCTCGTTGTCGTCCACCAGCAGAACGGTGCAGCCTGAGATGTCCTGAGTGCCGGGGTCGGGGTGGGTCATGGGGGATTGTTTCCTGGCTGTTGAGGGGAAGTTGGGGATCGGAGCCGTCCGAGAATCGCATTCTAACCCCCGCCGCGACCCGGGGAAGCGGGAAGTGGGGGGTTGGGGAATCCAGCGGATCTTCGTGGACAACACCGGGGACCGCGCGGATAATTGCTCCGACGCATATTCGCGAGGTGTTCCTGACTCCGAAGGGGGCCGTGCCGATGTCGACGCAAACCGCCAAAGGCCGACTCGCCTGGGAGGATCGGTTCACGATCCCCGCTGCATCCGCGCTGATCGCCGGATTGCCGCCTCATCTTTCGGTGATCGCCGAGCACGCGCGGGCCAAGCTGGCGACGGTCGAGAGCGTCCGTGAAGAAGTGGCGTGGCAGGGCGTTTGGCGGTGGACGTTTACGTTCGTCGCGTCGATCGACGGGGTGCGTCCCTGGGCGTATCTCGTTCCCGACCCGACCAAGCTCAGGCTTTCGATCCCGGTTCCGGCGTCCATGATGACGGACATGCCGGTCAAGAAGCTCCCGAAGTTCGTCCGCGATGGGCTGCTGCATGCTCCACTGGTGGGGCAGATCAAGTGGCCGATGTGGGAGCTCCAGGGCAAGGGCCAGGTCGACGACATTCTGGAACTGAGCCGCTTCAAGCTCTCGATGCTCACGCCGAAGCAGGCGATGGTCTGATACCTCAAGTTGTGGACGGTGGATTGGAGCGAAGCGAACCCGGTTGCCGATGGTGTATCGCCGCGCGGTGCGAGGTGGGTCGCATCGTGGGAATCCGCACCGATACCGTGCTCTCGCCGCGAAGGAGTCGCCCTTGGTCATGCCGAGTTCATCGTTTGTCCCTGTCCGGGGAGTTCTTGGGCGGCTGTCGTTGGGGTTGATCGCCGCGGCGGGGATCGTTGTGGGCTTGGCGACGGAGGCTTTCGGCCAGGCGGGGGAGTTGACGGACGACGTGCAGCGGCTGGTGTCGAAGGGCAAGTTCGGCAACGCGAAGGTCGGCGTCTGCATTCTGGATCACGAGTCGGGCGAGGTGCTGGGGTCGTACAACGCCGAGCGGGCGATGACCCCGGCGTCGAACATGAAGCTGCTTTCGAGCGGCGCGGCACTCATGGTGCTCGGGGCGGACTTCGTCTTCCGGACGGAGCTCGTGCGGATCGGGGACAAGATCGTCGTCCGCGCGGGGGGTGACCCGGCGCTGGCGGACCCCGAGGTGCTGGACGAGACCGAGCCGAAGCTGACGGTGAACGACGTGTTCGATGTGCTGGCGGGCGCGGTGAAGAAGGAAGGCATGGCGTCGGTCACGGAGGTCGTGGTTGACGACCGCGTCTTCGACCGCGAGTTCCTCCATCCCGAGTGGCCCAGCCGCAACCTGATGATGCCGCACTCGGCCGAGGTCGCCGGGTTGAACTTCTACGCCAACGTGATGGCGGTCTTCCCGAAGCCCAGCCGCGAGGGTGTGGGTCGGCCGCCGGCGTTCTCGCTGGAGCCGTCGATCCCGTGGATGCCGATCGAGAACAAGGCCCGGACGGTTGGGACGGGACAGAACAGCCCGTGGCTCAGCCGCGAGCCGAAGGACAACCGGTTCGTGCTGCGTGGGGATGTGCGTCAGGCGCTGCAGGACGGGATCCGCGTGCCGGTGCACAACACGCCCGAGCTCTTCGGGCTCGTGCTGGCCCAGCACCTGAACGAGAAGGGGATACAGGTCGGTGCGGAGGTCCGGAGTCGCGAAGAGCGCCCGGTGGGCGTGCGGATGGCGGAATCGGCTGAGGACCTGACCGGCGGCAAGGTGATCGCTGTAGTGACCACGCCGATGTCGCAGGTGCTTGAGCGCTGCAACGCCGACTCCATGAACCTCTACGCTGAGGCCCTGCTGAAGCGGGCCGGGCACGAAGTGACGAAGGAACCCGGGTCGTGGGCCAACGGCACCGCGGTGGTGCGGATGATGCTGACGGAGAAGCTGGGCGCCGAGTACGCATCAGGGACCACGATCACCGACGGCTCGGGGATCTCCCGCAGCAACGCCGTCGCCCCCGCGACGTTCGCGCGGTGGCTGAGCGTCGTCGCGGCCGACCGCAAGCTCCGCGACCTGTACACCGAGTCGATGGCCAGGCCGGGTTCGGGAACGCTTCGCAAGCGGTTCCAGGGCGTGAAGCTCACCAACGACCTGCGGGCGAAGAGCGGCTTCATCGACGGCGTGCGTTCGCTGTCGGGCTACGTGGTGGACTCGAAGACGGGCCGTCGCGTGTGCTTCAGCGTGATGATCAACGACATCAAGACCGGTGATCAGACCCAGGCCGCGATCGACCTCCACGAGGACGTCGTGATCGCCATCGACAAGTGGCTGAACAAGCAGGGTGCGCCGCGCTCGGGCGGGTGATCGGCTCGTGCACGAGTCGTCGTCAACGACCCCGGCGATCGGCCGGGGTTTTTCGTTTGGAGTAACAGAAGAGGGGGTGGGCCGACCCTCGCACTTACGCCCCACCCCGGTGCGAGGTTGTCAGGCTGAGCCCGACGACGCCCGCCGCGACGAGTGCGAGTGAGATCAGCTTGAGCGGGCTCGTTCCTTCCTTGAGGTACACCATCCCGATCACCGCGATCAGCGCGACGCCGCTCCCCGCCCAGATGGCGTAGGCGACCCCGATCTCCATCCGCTTCGACGCGAGGATCAGGAAGACCAGCGCGGCGACGTACGTCACGGCGGTGAACGCGATGGCGCGCGTGGACTCCCAGCCCTTGATGTACTTCAGCCCGATCGCCCACGAGACCTCGCAGGCGATCGCCAGCAGCATCAACGCCGCGCCCCGCATGGGTCGCCCCCGATCAGTGCCCGCCGCCCGAACCGGCGTTCGGATCGTCGAGTTCGCGGTGCTCCCACTTGGCCAGCCACGGCGACAGGGCGAAGACCAGGACCGCCGCGATGCAGCCGGCGATACCGATCTGCTTGAACACATCGCCGTACACGTTGACGGTCTCGGCGGGAATCGGCATGCCGCTGCCGCCGTCCTCGCCGTGTCCGACGCCGGTGAAGCCAGCGATGAAGCCGGCGAGGAGCTGGGAGAAGGCAGTGGCCAAGAACCAGCCGCCCATCACCATGCTCACGATCCGGACGGGTGAGAGTCGCGTCACCATGGAGAGACCAACGGGCGAGAGGCAGAGCTCGCCGGTGGTGTGGAGGGTGTAGCCGATGATGAGCCACGACATCGCGGTCATGCCGCGAGTGTCAGCGTTCTGCGCGCCGTACCAGAAGGCGAGGAATCCAAGGCCGAGCTGGAGGAGACCGAGGCCGAACTTGACCGCCGTATTGGGCTCCGAGTTCAGGCGTCCAAGGAAGCCCCAGACCGCGGAGAAGACGAGGCCGAAGATCATGATGCACACCGGGTTCACGGCCTGGAAGACCGAGGCCGGGACTTCCTTGCCGTTGACCAGCATGCCCACGTGCGAGTCCGCGATGGTCCACGTGAGCTTGGGGGCGCCCTCGAGCTTCGGTTCCTCGAAGGCCGTGCCCGCCTTCTTGGCGGCCGCTTCCCGGTCGTCGCGGGCGGCTATTGCCTTCCGGTGCGCCGCTCGAAGGTCGTCGAGCTGGTCGAGGGTGAACGCCCGCTTGCCCTCGAAGGTCAGCAGGGCATCGTCGGTCTTCGCGGGGTCATCCAGCGATTCCCCGATCTGCTTCTGCCACGTGATGGTTCCTTCGACGAGCGAGGGGTGGAGGTCCTTGAGCTTGATGGCCTTGGGGTCGGGAGCCTTGGTCTCGCCTTCCGCCGGGGCCGCCTGCACGATGGCGATGACGTCCTCCGCGGTGGCGGTCGAGCCCGAACCGACCTTGAACTCAACGATCTTGCTGTCCGAGCCGCCCATGATGGTGTGTGCCGCGGGCGGCATCACGTAGCCCAACTGGGCCTGGGTGGGGGTGAAGGTGACGGAGGTACCGACGTCGGCCTTCTCGATGAGCCGGCTGCCGTCCTGCGAGTTCACGCGGGCGACGTTGCGGTCCGTGAAGTTGTTGACGCTGCTGCCCGCCTGCTCGAAGAAGGCCCAGAAGAGCATGGAGAAGAACATCATGACCAAGACCACGATAAGCCGCTCGCGCTCGATCTTCGTTCCACGGATGGCCTCGAAGAGCAGCACGCACAGGGCGATCGAACCAAAGGCATAGAGGATGTAGCTCGCGATCGCGTGGTAGTACACCATGAAGGCGATGCCCGGCACAGCGAGGATCGCGGCGACATACACCGCCGTCGTCGAGCCCGCGCTGCCCGCGCCTGCCGGCGGCTGCCCGACGTGGGCCGGGACCCCGCCCCGGCCTACCGCAAGGGCGGAAACGCCCGCGGCGACCAGCAGCACCGCCCCGACGGGGGCGTACACGGCGAGCATCAACGGATCGGCCCGCTGGGAGTAGATCATCCCGCCCGCGGCGAGCAGAGCGCCGCCGAGAATCAGCAACTGCGTGATCAGCTTCGGGGCGACAAACACAGCCACACCGATGAGCATGCCGATCGTCGCGAGCCCGAACCCGTAGTGCCATCCGAAGGTCTCACCGACGTAGCCGCAGACCAGCGGGGCCAATGCCGCGCCCAGGTTGATACCCATGTAGAAGATGGTGAAGCCCGCGTCCTTCTTCTTGCTGCCCTTGGGGTACAGCGTTCCGACGATCGTGGAAATGTTCGGCTTGAAGAACCCGTTGCCGACGATCAGCAGGGCCAACGCCCCGTAGAACCCCACGTTGGACTCCCAGGTCATCAGCAAGTGGCCCGCGGCCATGAGCAGGCCCCCGAGCACGACCGCCCGCCTCGACCCAAGCACTCGGTCGGCCAGCAACCCGCCGATGAAGGGTGTTGCGTAGACCAACGCGCCGTACGCGGCGTACACCGAGTATGCCTTGGCGTCTTGGTACTCCAAGAACCCCTTGGTCATGTAGAAGATCAGCAGCGAACGCATGCCGTAGTACGAGAACCGCTCCCACATCTCCGCGAAGAAGAGGGTAAAGAGCCCCGTGGGATGCCCGAATATCGTCGCGCCGTCGGCGCTGTTGAGTGCGGGCTCGGCGTGCTGCGTCGTGCTCATAGGTAATGGTCCTGATCGGTTCGAACGACCGGCTCTGCGCCCGGTCCAAGGGAGGACTCTAGCAGGTTTTCCCGACCTCCGCACCACCCACCCACACCCGCTCCAGCCACCCTTCCTCCCATCCATAAAGAACCGTCCGCAGCGGGTCCGGCGACTCCATGAACGGCAGGTCCGGCCTCACCAGGACCAGGTCCGCACGCACCCCTTCCACCAGCACCCCAGTATCCACCAGCCCCAACGTCAACGCGTTCCCCTGCGTCATCTGCCACCACACCTGCGCCCCCGTCAGCCAACCCCCGTGCTCCGCGGCAGCCTCCAGCATCCCGCGCCCGACGCGGGCCATGGAACGGTCCGGGCCCCCCGCGACGTCGCTCCCCAGACTCACCTTCAGCCCCGCCCGCCTCGCCCGTGGGAAGTGGAACGTCCCCGCCCGCAGAAACCGATTCGCGGTCGGGCAGTGCGCGATCGTGGCCCCGGCCCTCGCGAGGACCGCGTGCTCGGCGTCCGACAGGTGAATCCCGTGCCCGAAGATGGTCCGCGGGGTAACCAACCCCGCACGGGCGTACACCTCGACGTACCCCAGGCCACCGTGGAGTTCGCCCACCGTCGCGATCTCGCGCTCGGTCTCCGCGAGGTGGGTCTGCACGAATGCCCCGGTCCTGCGTGCGAGCTCCCCGGCTCCGGCGAGGAGCTCCGCCGTGCAACTGACCGCAAACCGTGGCGTCACTGCGGGAAGCACGCGGCCTCTGCCCTGCAGCGCCGCCGCTGCCGGAAGGGCCTCGCGCGCGGGGAGCAGCAGTTCCGCGGGGGCGTGTTGGTCCATCAGCACCTGGCCCACCACACCGCTGATCCCGCGCGCGGCGAGGGCGTCGAGAGCGGCCTGTGCGCCCGCCGGGTGCACCGTCGCGTACGCACCCACCGCGACTGTGCCGCGGCGGAGAAGTTGCCCCGCCACGCGATCGGCCATCTGTCCGGCGTAGTCAGGGTCGGCCCAGCGTGCCTCCGCGGGAAAGATCACCTGCTCCAACCAGTCCAGCAGTTCCAGCCCGGCGACGCCGATGGAGTCAAACTGCGGCAGGTGCAGGTGCGTGTCGCTGAACGCCGGCGACAGAATCGCATCGGGTGCCGCGATGTCCGCCGGGAGATCGGGGCCCAGCTCGATCCGCCGCACGGTGCCTTCGGCGAGGGTGACCCGCCCCGGTTCCAGCACGATGCTCGCCGAGAAGTGGGGGAGCGCGAGGATCGCCGAGATAGTGGTGGTTTCCTTTGGCACGGGGGACGGTATGCGGCGGGGCAGCCGGGCTACGCTCCCGCGAGGGCGCCATGATCAGGAAGATCGAACTCGTCAACTTCATGTCCCACGCGCACACGGTCATCGAGCCGGGCCCGGGTCTGAACGTCCTCATCGGGCCCAACAACTGCGGAAAGTCGGCCGTTTTCGTCGCCCTCCGCTGCGCCGTCCGCCGCATCGCGGACGACTTCATGGTCCGCCACGACCAGAAGTTCTGCGAGGTCACCCTCACGATGGCCGACGGCACCATCGTCGGGTTCCGCCGCCGCAAGACCCCGACCTTCCGGCTCAACGACGACGACGGCATGGGGTTCTCCGCGGAGAACGCCGCCAAACTCGCCGAAGCCGCCAAGCTGCCCGAAGTCACCCACCCCGACGGCACCACCGGTCAGGATGTCCACTTCGGAACCCAGAAGGCGCCGATGTTCCTCGTCCACGAGAGCAAGGCCGCCGTCGCCCGCTTCTTCGGTTCCTCCAGCGACGCCGGAAAGCTCATGCAGATGCGCAGCGTCCTCCGCGAGCGCGAACGCATCGACAAGTCCCGCGCCGCTGATCTCGCGGCGATCACCACCAGACGCGATGGCGAAATCGCCGCGCTCTCCGACATCGACACCGTCGAATCCGCCATCGCCGCCGCCGAACGCGATCGGGCCGCCATCCTCGAACTCGAGTCCGCCGTCGCCGCGCTCGCCGGACTCCTCGCCGAGCTCGATCGCCTCCACCTCGCCGCGGCACTCGCCGCCGACCGTTCGGCCGTCCTCGCCAGCCTCAAGGATCCACCGCAGCTCGAAGACGAGTCGCCCCTCGTGCTCGCCGCCGAGACCATCGACCGATCCGCCGCCGAGTGCCGCGTGTGGTCGAAGCGCGCCGACGCACTCGCGCTCCTCCAGCCCCCGCCGCCCGAACTCCCCGAGCGCGATCTCGCCTCCCTGCTTGCCACGCTTGCCGCGGCAACCACCGAGACCTCCCGACTCGCCGCGGTGACCGAGTGCCTGCGGCCACTCTCGCCCCCGCCCGAGGCGCACCCCGTGGCGGAACTCGAGCGCGTTCTCGCGGACATCGAACGCGAAGCCGCGGCAATCGCGAACGCCGAGAGCAAACTCCGCGTGTTCGCATCCCTCACGCCTCCTCCCGAAGCCCAGTCCGACGAGGCGCTTGTCGCGATGGGCAAGGAACTCCGCGCCGCCGAGGACGCACTCGCGAAGCACCGCCAGGACCTCCACACCGCCACCGCCGCGTTCGACGCCTGCGACGCCGAACTTCGCGCGATGAAGGACCTCCTCGGCGAGTGCCCCACCTGCGGGCAATCGCTCGTCGGCCCGCACCATCACGGGGGTGACGCATGACCGCCGAAGCCCGCGGCATTCTCTTCATCGGTGACCCGCACCTGGCCAGCCGCGTGCCGGGCTTCCGCCGCGACGACTACGCCCGCGCGGTCCTCGCGAAACTCCGCTGGTCGCTCGACTACGCGCGCGACAACCATCTCGTCCCCGCGATCCTCGGCGATATCTTCCACTACCCGCGCGACAACGCCAACTGGCTCCTCGGCGAACTCATCGGCCTGCTCGCCGGCCGCGACGTCCTCACGATCTTCGGTAATCACGACTACAACGACAGCACCCTCGGCCCCGACGATTCCTTCGCCGTCATCGACGCGGCAAACGTCTGGCGGCGCGTCGATCTCGTCCCCTGGCGCGGCACGATCGCGGGTCGCGCGGTCGTGGTGGGGGGGACGAGCCACGGTGACCCGCTGCCCAAGTCCTTCGATCGCCCCGCGCCAAACGCCGTCGTGCTCTGGATGACCCACCACGACATCCGCGTCCCCGGTTACGAAGAAGCCGCTCGCATCAACCCCAAGCACATCCCAGGCGTCGACCTCGTCATCAACGGTCACATCCACCGCAATCTCGACGACGTCGACGCATCGGGCACGATCTTCAAAACCCCCGGCAACATCGCCCGCGTCAACCGCTCCGACGCCAGCGAAGCCCACGTCCCCAGTGTTCTTCAAGTCCTCATCACG
>JBIKMF010000127.1:0-9849 GCA_044359425.1 Phycisphaerales bacterium | reverse complement strand
CCCTCGCCGACATGTACGACGCCCTCACCTCTCAACGCGTCTACAAGGCCGCGATGTCGCACGAGGAGGCCTGCCGCATCATCCGGGACGCCCGCGGGTCGCACTTTGATCCCCGCATCGTCGACGCCTTCGACCGCGTGGCCGACACCTTCAGCCGCGCCCGCATCGAACTCGCCCCGCCCCCCGAGCACTGGGCCGCCGGTCGGATCGCCGCCTGACCCCACCCCCTACGCTTGGCCGTGGAACGCCGCGACCCAACGCGCCCCCCCCGCCTGCTCGTCGTCATGCCCTCCTGGCTCGGCGACTGCGTCATGGCCACGCCCGCCCTCTCCCTCATCCGGCGCACCCTCCCCGGCTGGTTCATCGGTGCCCTCCTCCGCCCCGGCAACGACCAGCTCTTCACGGGCTCCCCGCTCTTCGACGAGCTCCACGTCGAGCGCTCCTCCGGCGTCTTTGGCCCCAAGTTCGTCGCCGCCAAGATCCGCCCCCGCCAGTACGACACCGCCCTCCTGCTCACCAACTCGTTCTCCACCGCGCTCATCGTCCGCATCGCCGGGATCCCCCGCCGCATCGGGTTCGACCGCGACGCCCGGGGCCTCCTCCTCACCGACCGGCTCCGCGCCCCCAAGCGCGACCGTGGAGACTGGGCCCCCATCCCCGCCGTCACGTACTACACCCACGCCGCCCGCTGCCTCCTCGACCCCGCCCACCCCCGGGACCTCCCGGCAACCACCCCACTCCCCCCCGACCCCATGTCCCTCGTCACCACCCCCGACGAGGAAACCGCCGCGACCGCCATCCTCGCCAAGGCCAACCTCCCCCCCGACGCCCCCTTCGCCCTGCTCAACCCCGGCGGCAACAACCCCGCGAAACGCTGGCCCCCGGACCGCTTCGCCGCCGTCGCCGACCACCTCTACCGAACCCACGGCCTCACCACCCTCATCAACGGCTCCCCCGCCGAGGCCGATCTGGTCAACACCATCCTCTCCGCCTGTAACGCCCTCACCCCCGTCGCCGGTCTCCCCTCCCTCGGCATCTCCATCGGATCCCTCAAGGCCCTCGCCCGCCGCGCCAAGCTCATGGTCACCAACGACACCGGCCCCCGCCACCTCGCGGCAGCCTTCGGGGTCCCGGTGATCAGCCTGTTCGGCCCGACGGACCACCGCTGGACGACGATCCCAACCCGCCCGGGTGCCCCGGAACGCATCATCCTGGCCGATCCGACCCTTTCAGACTCCGAACTTGCGAACGATCACCCCGACCGGTGCGCGATCGAGAGGATCGAACTCGAACGGGTGACCACAACGGCCGATGAAGTCTTGACCCAAAGGCAGGTCACAGAGATCCCGTGACCATTGCCCGAGGGGGTGTGATCGGCCTACACTGATCCCCCTTGCGAATGCCAAGCAAGGGCCGCGGCCTCCCGCGGGTCGAACAGTTTGTGTCGGGGGCATAGCTCAGTTTTGGTAGAGCGCATCCATGGCATGGATGAGGTCAGGGGTTCGAGTCCCCTTGCCTCCACTTTGTTGAAGCGAAAGACGGCCTGCAAGGGCCGTTTTTCGTTTTTGGAGAGGGGTTGCAAGTGGAGAATCTCGTTCTCCACTTGCAAGCGGGGGTGTTGAGGGCTTCAGAGGGGTGGGGTCAACGACGGCCCATTTCCGCTCGCTACCTGCCCCTCTTCCTGCCGCTTCTGGACGGCTTCGGTGGCTCACGGCTCCGTCGTCCGCAGAGTTCGATCCATCGCCCGAAGCTGCCTCTTGAGGCCACTGAGCGGCCTTTGGGCGAGTGCCGTTCTTGCACGTCCAAAGCCTCCGAATCGGGCCTGCACATCTTCGATTTGACTTTCGGCCAATGCCGCCCTGTGGTGTGTCCCCTTTCAGCGAGACCACCATGCAGACCCCCGACCCCAACGACCTCGTAGCCTCGAAGGCCAACATCGCAGGTGATCCGGCCTCCGCTTCGTCGCTGCTCGTACCCCGTCATCGCAAAGCGGCCGCCGGACTGAAGCTCTCCATTCGGCGTCATGCCCGAGGGTATTTTTTTTTCGCGACAACGGAAAGGACATCTATCTCAGCACGAACCTGGCCTCCCTCTCCAGACCCGTCCAGATTCTGCCCCAAACGAAGGATGCAGATTCCGGACGTTGCGCGTCCACAGTTCTTTGGAACAACCGACGCCCGCTCCGATTCCCTTCAGCGACGATCGGGTTTTTCAAGGGTGTTTTCTGCACTGGAATCGGCACATTGCCCGTACACTCTCGCCATGCCGGTCAAGCGGTCGAAATGGGCTGCGACTGGTGCAAATCCTGGAGGAGTGCATGGCGACCCACGGCGAACCGAAACTGACAGATTGGTACAAACGGTCGGCTCGACCCCTCATTGCCGAGCATGCTCCGGACAGGCTTGAGGGGTTTGATCGCGAACACGAGGCGCTTCTCAAACTCGCCACCCTCGCGGCCCCTGATTTTCCCGTCTGCTTCCTGGGCAACTCTGGCGTTGGAAAAAGCACGCTGCTGAACGCCCTCGCCGGGGATACGCGCACCATCGTACCTGCGGGCGGGGTTGGCCCCCTGACTGCCCAGGCGCTCACCGTTCGGTTTGCATCCAGACCCCTGCTGGTGGTTAACTACCACCCCTTGCAGAGCCTCTGGCGGCACATTTGGGCTTTGGAGCGCGGGTATGAGGCGGAGGCGAAGGCCCGAGGCGAAAACCTCCCTGAGATCCCAACCGACGACGCCATTCCTTTCGAGAAGGATGAGGCCGGACCGGAAGAGGTCGATGGCGATGGAGAGCAGGAAACGGTGCAGCAGGCCTTCCGCAAGACCGCTCAACTCATCGTCACCGGGGCGCAGGATGGCGATCACGACATCCCATACCTCATTGACTCGCTCCGTGAAGCCGCAGGCAAGCGCCGTGCATTTGGAACCTCCCCCAAACCAGAAGACAAGGAACGCATTGCTCGCGTCTCGTCCGCGCTGGCGTTCGCGAAGGAGAAGAGGCGATTCACGCTTGACGGGGCCGCGAGCGAGGCGGAGGTGATGGCAGGCGTCAAGGACCATGCTTCGGGGTTTCTCGCACCACTCATTCGAGAGTTGGTCGTGGGTTGGGATGCGGGGATGCTCCGCGACGGACTCTGCCTCGTAGACCTGCCCGGAGTAGGAATCGCGGGCGATGTCTACCGAGAAGTCACTCGCAGTTGGATCCGCGAAAAAGCCCAGGCGGTCGTTCTTGTAGTGGACCATAGAGGCGTAACAGAATCGGTTGCTGAGCTCCTCCGCAAAAGCGAGTTCCTCAACCGCCTGCTCTACTCCGCTGACGATCCGGCGAGCGACCCTGCGTTGATGGTGGCCGTGACCAAGATCGACGATATCGCGAGCACGAGGTACAGCGAGAACAAGAGCAAGAAGAAGCGGGAGCACTTTGCCGAGGTCTGTCAGGAGATTGACGCTCGGGTACGCAGTCAGATCAAGGAGCAACTAGCCGCAGTCTGGGCGAGTGATCGTGGCCCAAGCAAACTCCGTCAGCAGGTGATCGAGAACATTCTGAAGTCCCTTCAGGTATTCCCCGTGTCAGCGGTCGAATACAGGAAGTTGCTGGCGGCGGATGACGACGACCGCTCATTCCTGAGTGAGGCATCACAGTCGAACGTCCCCCAGATGGCCAAGGCGCTTGAGACAATGGCAAAGGAGCGAGTGTCGCAGCGGAAACAGAGACTGCGGAGCGCATCCGACACCTTTCGCGAACGCCTCACGACGACCCTTGGCGTCGTTGCGGCACAATGGTCGAGCGACGCCCGGGCCGGCGAAGAGGCCGAACGACTGCGTGAGGATCTAGAGCTTTTCATCAAACCGCTGAGGGAAGAGTTGTTGGTGCGGCAGGGCCAGTACCGCGCCTTCCTGAAGAAGGGTGTCCCCCAGCGGATCGAGGATCTGGTCGCAACCGCAAGCCTGACGGCTCAACAAGAGATCGACGGGTATCTCCTGAAACTGGGATATGCCCATTGGGGAACCCTCCGGGCGTCCGTCCGACGTGGTGGACAGTTTTCCGGGGCTACCTACATCGACTTGCCGCGAGAGTTCGCTCTCCGCTTGGAGGAACCAATCGCGAGCGCATGGACAAAGCAGATTCTCCGTGACATCCGAGCGGAGACCAAGGGCTATGCAGGCGACTGCGCCGAACTCGTCAGTCGCGTCGTGGAGTGGGCGAGGGATCAAGGCGCTCGGGTTCAGCCTCAACTCGTGGAGGCGCAGTACGAGGCTGTCAAGGCCGACGCGAAGCAACTGGAGGCGGTAGGCCGCGAGATGGTCAACGAGCTTCGAGACGAAGCACGAGTTCAACTCATTGAAACCATCGAAGGGCCAATCCGCGTTGGTTGCCAGCAATTTGTTGCGCAGCACGCCGATGTGGGGCCGGGGGTGAAGAATCGCATTCTTTATCTATTCCGAGACCTTGCCAAGAAGGTGGCGGCGGTGGGTACCAAGCCCGCCACCCAGATCCTGACGAAGCTGTTCCGCGACGTAGAAAGGGAAATCTCGGCGACGCTTGAAGCTCATCCGGACCCCCTTGCGATGGCGTCTGAAGCGATTGTGTCATCGCAAGAGGCGTACCTGAGGCGTAGCGATGCTCAGAGACGCAAGAAAGTACTCGCCGAAGTCGGAGCCGCTATTGAGGCCTGTCCGCTGCCAGAGGTGGCGTGAGCATGGAGAGCCGAGTGTCCGAGCATTCGTTGCTCTTCCGACCGCCTGATCAGGACGTGCCGTACTCGCTCTTGGAGTCGCGGATGGACTGGGGCCTCTCGGTTATTGACCTTGTGCCTCCGCCGGCACGCTTTTGGAGTGGGTCTTCATCCGGCGCTCCGAGTGTGGAGCTTGGCGTCGATGGTCGTCGAGCCAACGCTCTTTCTCACCCCAGCCAGTTGATCGACCGCCTTGCTGATAACGACACTTGGGCCGCTGCATCCAAGCGCGCCCTCGCTCGCCTTCACGCCTACTTCCTCATAGCCGAAGATCCGCAAAGACGCCTGGACGCCCGCGATGTGGAAACGCTCTCGCATCAGGTGAGTCTTGTTCGTCACATACTGGACTCGCCGACACTGAGACGGGTGTTGATCGCCGACGAAGTGGGACTTGGTAAGACCGTTGAGATTGGCCTGCTGCTCAAGGAGTTGCTCGCTTCCCGGCCAAGCCTTCGAGTGCTGTATCTGGCACCGGCTCGATTGGTCACCAACGTTCGCAGGGAGCTGGACAAGCTAGATCTCCACTTCCGACAATGGACCTCCACAGATGGCGATGCCAGGCTCTCCGATGGACGGATCATCGCGAGCATCCATCGAGCAATTCATGGAGAGAATCCCAAGAAGATTCTCGCTGCTCCTGCGTGGGACATTCTAATCGTCGATGAGTGCCACCACCTTTCCGCTTGGGATCCAGGCGGGGGCGATCCGAGGGAGGCATACAAGCTTGTTCGCGACCTGATTCTTGCGCAACCCAGCGATGGACGCACAGTTTTCTTGAGCGGAACACCGCACCAAGGGAACGTCAATCGGTTTGAGAATCTCGTTGCTCTCTTGCGGCGCGAGGGAGAACCCGAAAGCGCGCTTTCCGGGCGCGTGATCTACCGGACGAAGGATGACGTGCAAGATTGGCACGGCAACCCTTTGTTTCCGCGGAGGCAGGTCAATGAACCCGTAGTTGTCGATCTTGGCCCCAAACATCAGGCGTGGATCACGAACATCCACAACTATTTCAAGCCGCCTCGCGACATCGCTTTTCTGGGGCAGGCGAGGCAGAGGGCGGCTGGATGGCGGTGCATGCAGGCGCTTCAGTGGGCCGCATCGAGTCCACACGCTGGATTGGGTTACTTGGTGAGACAAGCAGTTCGAGCGGGTTGGACTCTTGAAGATGCCTCCCTCGCCGATGCCATCTCGGCGCTGCGGCCGTACCGCCTGGGCTCACCTGACGAGCCCGTACCGGCGCTGTTCATGCGGATCCAGAAGGAAGTGGCCCGCCAACACGATGAAGGCGACGTAGACGACATCGAAGAGGATTCCGACGATGCTCTTCAACAGGCCTCTGAACTCCGAGCGCTGCTTGTCGAGGGAACTCACCTGGTCCGGACGGCAGGCGACGACAAGTGGGAAGTGATCAGGGAGCGATTGCTGACGGCTGCCGGCAGAGAGAAGGTCGTCCTGTTTGCTCAACCAGTTGAAACGGTCACAGCGTTGGCTCGATACCTCCATCGAATCACCGGCAAGGCTCCCGCAATCATTCTGGGTGGTCAATCTGACGCCGAACGAACGACCCAGGTTGAGTCCTTTCGAGATCCCAACGGCCCTCAGTTCTTGGTGTCTTCACGCGCAGGCGGCGAGGGCATCAATCTCCAAGTTGCGCGCCGGCTGATCCACATCGACGTTCCTTGGAATCCGATGGACATGGAGCAGCGCGTCGGACGAGTGCATCGTTTCGGTTCACGGCAAACGATTCTGGTTGACACGTTGGTGGTCAAAGACAGTCGGGAGGCCGACGCTTACAGGATCGCACGTGAGAAGCTCCATCGAATCGCCAGCGCGATGGTTGAGCCCGAGCGCTTCGAGGCGATCTTTTCGCGAGTCATGTGCCTTGTTCCGCCTGAATCGCTCCAGGCGGTTCTGATCAACCAGCCAACGGCCCCGTTCTCTGCGGATGAGCAAGACAGAATTGCAAAGATGGTCCAAGAGGGATTCCAAGTCTGGAAAGACTTCCATCAACGGTTCGGCGCACAGCAGAATCAGATTCGGGCGCAAGACCCCGGACTGGCGGAATGGTCCGATGTTGAGCAGTTCCTCAAGCAAAACGCTGGTGCCGAGTTGGCACCGGGATTCTCGACACTCCGCTTCAAGCTCACGGAAGGCGAGGTTCAGTCCATCCTGCAACCTGCGACGGTGCTTCGACTCGCGGACTCCAAGGCCTATGCGTGCGGCGACTTTGGCGGGCTACCGGTGACCAGTCCGGAGGGAGGCTACGCCGCGCCACTCGGGCTCAATGTCAAGGTTGTCAACGATGCGCTGCGTGAGTGCGGCCTTCCCACCCTACCCACAGGCGCTGCACACGTAAGATGGGGCTCCGAATCTCCTCGCCCCGCTTTGATCCAAGGCTCGACCGTTGGCATTCTGGGGTTCTCGCGACAAACAGTTCGGACCGACAAGCTTGGATGGAGCGAGCACGCGTCATCACTCGTTCTCTATGCGATACGCCCAGGAGAGCCGCCCGCTCGGTTGGAGGGCGGCGAGAAACAGGCGCTCATACGAGGCTTGGTCCAGGCGATCATTCGCGTCAAGCCAGAGATCCACGAGGGACTCCTCGCCGAAATGCGGGCACAAGAGTCAGCGCTCGCGCTTGAGTTGCGTCGCCCGACCCCTTCCGAGTTGGAGAGTGGCGTCCGACATGCCGTTTCGCCGATCCTCGCGGCCTTGGTCAGTTAGTTGTGGCGGACTTGCAGTTCCGCATCAGACGATCTCTCCGCCAATCTTTCCCGTGGCCAATGGCCCTCGGCTGGCTGCACCTGCTGCGCCGCAGAAGCCGGACCCTGAACCCATTCCGAGGTCAAGAACAGGCCTTGTTCGGCTCTTGCTGGCCACCCCCGACCCCAGAATCTGCCGCCTCCCACCCCCGCCAGCTTCCGTGTGGAGGCAAGAAACGCTCGGATCTCTGCTGATACATCGACAGATCGGCACCCTACCGCCGATCCCCACCGGACGGCTTCGAGTCCCCTTCTCGCTTCAGCCTCCGTCGTCCATCGCCCTACACCCTCCACAACCAATCCAACGGCGCAGCCATGAGTTGCGGGGCGAACTGGATCCCCTCTTCACCATCGTGCAGAACGATGCCGCGGTGAAACCGATCGCCCGCGGCTTCCTGGAGCGCACGCAGGCCCCGGAAGTCGTCGTCGCCCACCGAGCCCGCCGCCTTCACCTCGATTCCGACGATGCGCCCCGCGCTGTCCTCGAGCACGAGATCAACCTCGCGCCCGGCGGTCGTTCGGAAGTGAAAGAGCCTGGCCCGGGTCTCGCTCCAGGTGAGTTGCTTCGTGAGCTCCATCGCGACGAAGTTCTCCAGCAGCGCGCCGCGCATGTTCGTGTCGGTCTTCATGCGCGGCACACTCATCCCCAGCACATGACAGGCGAGCCCCGTGTCCGCGAGCATGAGTTTGGGAGCTTTGGTGAGCCGCAACCCCATGTTCGTCGACCAGGCCGGCACCAGTACAACGAGGAACGTCGACTCCAAAAGCGCGAAGTACCGTTTCAACGTCGACTGCGGCATCGAGAGCCCGCGCGAGAGGTCCGCGAAGTTCAGGAGCCCCGCCGTCCGCGACGCGAGCAGCGCCAGCAGCCGCGGCAGCTCGGTCAACCCGTCGATGTTTGCCAGTTCCCGCACATCACGCTGCAACACCGTGGTGAGGTACGACTCAAACCACGCCCCACGCCGCGCGGCATCCTTCCTCGCGAGCGGCTCCGGGTATCCGCCCGCGAGAATCCGCTCACCCAACGATCCGCCGCTCCGCTCGGTCTTGGGTCCCCTAGGCGCTCGCGCACCGAAGACCGCATCGATGAACCGCTCCGAACGGCCATCGATCTCACCCTGCGAGAGCGGCCACAGCGTGAGGATCTCGACCCGGCCCGCCAACGACTCCGACACCCTCGGCACCAGCGGCACGTTCGCCGATCCCGTGAGAAGATACCGACCCGGCGTGCGGTCCCGATCGACCGACGCCTTGATCGCCGTGAAGAGCCCAGGCGCCCGCTGCACCTCGTCCAGCACAACCGGACCGTCGAACGACTCCAGAAAGCTCGCGCCATCATGGCTCGCCGCGGCCAATGCGGTGGTCTCATCAAGGGTCACGTACGCCCGCGCAGTACCACCGACCTGCTTCACAAGGGTGGACTTCCCCGTCTGGCGGGCCCCGTGCAGCAGCACCACGGGGGTGTCCCGTGTGGCGGCGACGATTCTGGGGGCGAGGTTGCGGCGGAGCATACCTCCATTATCGTCCACCGAGTGGCTGTTTTTCAACCACTTGCTGGCTGATTTTCAACCACCCAATGGTTGATTTTCATCCACACTACCCATCCCCCTACCCCCATATCATCCTCTTGCCGTCCGCATCCCTTACGAAAGGTCCGCATGCTCACCGTTCTTGCCCTCACCGCCGCCATGGCCCTCGCCGATGGAGACACCGTCTCCCTCACCCTGCTCGCCAAGGGAGGCATGGCCAAGATCGGGTACTACGCCCCCCAACGCGCGACCTTCGGCGCCGACAAGCCCGAAGCGATCACCAAGATGCCCGCCGATCTCCTCTCGCCCCAGTACGGCTCCCTTCCCATGGCCGGCGGCGTCGCCTTCATCCTCGATGAGCCCGACGGCAAGCCCGCGCGGCTCTTCGTCGACACCAACCGCAACGGTGACCTCACCGACGATGCGCCCACCGAGTGGACCTCGAAGGAAAACAAGCGGGGCGACACCACCACCGTCATGCACATGGGCTCCGCCTCCGTCAACATCGGGTCCGATGCCTCTCCCGCCGTCGTCGCCATCTCCCTGTACCGCTTCGACAAGAACGACCCCGGACGCGAACAACTCAAGTCCACCATCCTCTACTACCGCGACTACGTCTACGAAGGAAAGCTCACCCTCGGCGGCAAGTCCTACACCGCCATGCTCAGCGACGAGCTCTGCCGCGGCAGCTTCTCGCCCGTGACCGGCGAGGGCCAGTCGGGTGTGAACCTGATGCTCGACGTGAACGGCAACGGCACGATCGACTCGCGTGGCGAGTCCTTCGACGTCACCGCGCCGTTCAACATCGGCGGCACGACCTACGA
>JBIKMF010000511.1:0-2597 GCA_044359425.1 Phycisphaerales bacterium | reverse complement strand
TGTTGGTGTGGGGGAGGCTTTGGGTGTTTGGGGAAGGGTGAGCGCGTCCGCCCTCAGCCGGGCGGAGAGGAAGCAAGAGGGCTACCGGTGGCTTGCTCGCGGAAGAAGGCCATAGGGCATAGGCCTTAGGCCATAAGGAATAGGGGTGGGGGCGGTTTGGATTGGGGGCGGCGTTGTGGCGGCCGGGGTGGAGTGAAGACGCGACTGAAAGTCGCGGCGACGGCGCGGGGGTCTTGTCTCGTGTCGGGCGCGGTTGTTGTGGGGGCTCGTTTGCCCCGCTGGGGCAAATCGGAGATTGGGCCTGGTTCGACGGGTTGCGCGATGCTCCGAGCGGCATCGCTTCACCCGTCGCTACATTCCGGCGCCTCGTTGGGGCGAAGCGGGAGTGGGGTGTGGGCGGCCGTTGGTTTCGGTGGCGATTCGTTCGAGGAGTTCGGCGGCGTGGTCTGCCGCGGCGAGTTTGGATTTTTTGAGCATTCGGAGCCAGAGGAAGGGCATGGGGAGGATGAAGAGTGGGGCGTACCAGAGCCAGGTGTTGAAGTCGTAGGAGGTGAAGTAGGTGCGGATCATGGAGTCGGTCATCCATTGGCCGGGCCAGATGGTGAGGAGGGTGAGGGCCCAGAAGATGGCGGGGGTGCGGGGCTTCATGGTGGCGGTGAAGCGGATGGTGGAGGAGTCGCCCTCGCGGGAGGTGCGGGCGGTGAGGGTGTAGTCGAGGGGTTCGCCGAAGAGGTCGGCGGTGAAGGTGGCGCCGGCGGCAGAATCGGCATGGCCGGGGAGTTTGCCGCGCTTGGCGAGACCGGTCATTCGTGCGCGAATGTCTGGTTCTGGGAGAGGGGTGACGATCGCGGGGAGCGCGTCGAGAGGGGGGAGGGGTGCGGAAGTGCTGGTATTGCCTTCGGTTGCGTTCACGCGGGTCGGCCCTTTGGGCAGTCTCTGGGGTGTTGCGGTCCCCGGTTTGCGGAGTGTAACGGCTTGGGGGAGAAGGTGCGCCCATGAATCGGATGTTCTGGGTGGCGAGATGTCTGGCAGCGGCTACTTTGTAAGCGAGATGGACTCCACAGCGTCATCCCCTGTCCCTCCTGGCCGGCCGCGACTGCGGCTGGTGGGGAGTGAACCCGAACCGGAGCAGACCAGGCTTCGGGCGGTGACTCCCCGGGAGGTGGCGGCTCGGAAGGCGATTGCGCAGGAGAACCATGCCGCGAAGAGGACGGCGCAGGCCTTGCCGGAGGGGGACTTGCGGTTGGTGTTTGCGATTGACGTGGCGAAGGCGTTGCAGGGGGGGCGAGCGGCGATTTTGACGCCGGAGCGGCGGCGGGACTTGGTGGCGGGTGCGGAGTCGATGGGGATGCGGCCGTTTGACGCGAACCTGGTGATCGCGATGGTTCAGCACGCGGCGCGGGAGGGCGAGGACGCGGCGGGGCCGGGTGCGATGGGGGCGTTGCCGCTGATTCGGGGGGGAGAGCGACGTGCGGGGCGGAAGGCCGGCGTGTCGTTCGGGGTGTTGTTTGGGATTACGGGGGTTGTGGCCGCGGCGTTGTTCTATGGGCTGCGGTGGTTGTTTACGGCGTAGCGCGGGGCTTTCGGCCGCAGACGAGGAAGACGGCGTCCTTTGGGAGATCGGCGCGACGGACGGGGGCGATGTACCCGTTGCCGTCGGAGTCGAGGGCGTCGAGCATGGGCGGGAAGAGCTGGGGGGCGAGGCCGGCGGCGCGGAAGGCGCGGGCGAGGGCGGCGTGTGCCCAGAGTTTCCAGTCGTAGCGGAAGGCGGCCTTGAGGGTGGCGCGGGTGCCGCGACGGGTCACGGTGAAATCAATTTCGTTGACGACGCGACGGGTCGCGCGGTTTGCGCTGCGCTGGTGCCAGGTGTAGGTGATGCGGCTGGCGCGGGGGCCGGGGAGCGTGCGGCGGGAGGAGGAGACGCTGAGTGCGCCGGGGCCGTCGTAGAGGTCGCAGACGAGGACGCCGCCGGGCTTGAGGCGGGCGGCGGCGCGGGAGATGTAGGCGTTGAGGGCGGCGGTGGTGTGGAGTTCGCAGATGGAGAAGTTGCCGACGAAGATGATGTCGGCGCGGGGGGAGAGCGGGGCTTTGGTGACGTCGGCGCGGCGGAGGGTGAGGCCCTTGGCGGGGCCGTGGTGGTTGAGGGCGAGGGGTTCGAGGTCGGTGGCGACGGCGGTGCGGCGAGGGGTGTTGGCGATTGTGAGCCAGGCGCGGGCGGTGGCGGCGGTGCCGGAGAAGTCTTCGGCGAGGGCGCGGGGGTTGTTGCCGTGGATGGCGTCGAGGACGCGGGCCATGTCGGCGGGCGACTGGGTGCAGCGTTCGTAGAGGTCGAAGCGGTCGAGGGTCACGCCATTTTGATCCAGCGGAGGAGGGTGGCGAAGTTGGGGGGCTTGCCGTACATGAGGACGCCGATGCGGAAGATCTTGGCGGCGAGTTTGGCGAGGATGACGACGTAGATGGCGTTGACGAAGAGGGAGGTGGCGATCTGCCAGGCGGCGGGTGGGTCGCTGGAGGAGATGCGGAGCATGAGGACGAAGGGGCCGACACCGGGGATGAAGGACATGGTGGTGGCCATGACGCCCTTGGGGTCGAGGATG
>JBIKMF010000126.1:0-9895 GCA_044359425.1 Phycisphaerales bacterium | reverse complement strand
GGGAGTCGAGGCGTGCGGTGTCGGTGAAGCCGGGGAGGACGTTGTTGACGGTGATGCCGAAGGGGCCGACCTCGGTGGCGAGGGTTTTGGCCCAGTTGGCGACGGCGGCGCGGATGGTGTTGGAGACACCGAGGCCCTCGATGGGGGCTTTGACGCTGGTGGAGATGACGTTGATGATGCGGCCGTACTTGGCGGCTTTCATGCCGGGGAGGAGGGCCTGGACGAGGGCCTGGTTGCTGAGGACGTGCATCTTGAAGGCGGCGAGGAACTCATCGGCGCCGGCGGCGGCGACGGGGCCGCCCTTGGGGCCGCCGGTGTTGTTGACGAGGATGTGGAAGGGGCGGTTGGGGTCGATGGCGGGGGCGATTGCCGCGGCGACGTTGGCGGGGTCGGCGAAGTCGGCGACGAGGAAGTCGTGGGGCTGGTTGTTGGGGCGGGGGAGGTCGGCGGCGACGGCCTTGAGTTGATCGGGGTTGCGGGCGATGAGGGTGACGGAGGCGCCGAGGGAGGCGAGCTCGAAGGCGGCGGCGCGGCCGATGCCCTGGGTGGAGCCGCAGACGAGTGCGCGACGGGAGGTGAGGGACAGGTTCATGGAGGGCCTCGATCGCCCCGCGCGGCCTCTCCGGCCGGCGGGTGCGTGCGGGAGTCTATGGGATGGGCGGGGCGGGGGGCGAGAAGGGGGGAGGGTTGTTCGGGTTGTGGACGGATCGGTGGTCGAAGCACCGACGGGGAAGCGGAAAATGCTGGAAGAAGGGGTGGTATCGGACGACGAATTGTGACAGTGTTTGGGGAGGGGTATCGCATGATCGATGGTGCCCTGCGCCGGGACCAAGGAGCTCGACCGCTATGAACAGCCGAATCAAGACGACGTCCGAAACGCTTGAGATGCTTGAGAACCGTCAGATGCTGTCGGTTGATCTCTCTGCGACGATCAGCAGCCCCACGGCGGGCGCGAACTGGACGACCGGGGTTGAGATCCGGACGCTGGTGACCGTGGCGAACACGGGGACGGAGCGGGTGCGGGACGTGGGGCTGAGCGTGTACGCGTCGACGGACGGGACGTTTGATTCGTCGGACGTGCTGCTTGGGTCGCGGAACCTGTCGACGATGAGCGCGGGCGAGAGCGACGTGGAGGACGTGGAGTTCACGATCTCGAGCGCGGTGGCGGCGGGGACGTACACGATCTTCGCGGTGATTGATCCGTCGGGCGTGTTCGCGGAGACGGACGAGGGGAACAACGTGTCGGCGGGGGTCTCGGTGACGATCGCTGGTGGTGGGGGCGGCGGCGGCGGCGGGGGAGATGACGACGACGGGGACGACAACGGCGGTGGTGGCGGTGGCGGCGGTGGTGATGACGACGATGACAACGGTGGCGGCGGGACGGGCGTCTCGGATGCCGCGGTGTCGATCACGACGGCGTCTGGGACGACGATGACGCTGGGACGGGAGCAGCGGGTGCTGGTGAATGCGCGGAATCTGGGCGCGTTCCGGATTGACCCGCGGGTTGGGGTTGCGCTGTACGCGTCGGCGGATGGGGTTTTCGACGCGAACGCGGACACGCTGCTGGGCTCGCGGACGGTGACGCTGCACGATCCGGGCGAGTCGGAGATCGAGGACATCGAGTTTGTGCTGCCGGCCTCGCTGGGCGCGGGCACGTTCACGCTGTTCGCGGTGATTGACCGTGCGAACGAGATCACGGAGACGAACGAGGGGAACAACGTGTCGGAGGGCGTGTCGGTGACGTTCGTCACGGGCGGCCCGGGTGGTGGCGGCGGGGGAGGCACGGGATCGGACCTGACGGTGTCGGTGACGTCACCGACGGCGGGCGGGACGATGGTGCTTGGTCGTCAGCAGCGGGTGATGGTGCTGGCGTCGAACCTGGGGACGACGGACACGGGTGTGCGGCCGGTTGTGTCGCTGTATGCGTCGGCGGACGGGACGCTGGACACGGCGGCGGACGTGCTGCTGGGAGCGCGGAGCCTGTCGTTCATGAGCGCGGGCGAGACGGAGCTGGAGGACATCGAGTTCGTGCTGCCGGCGTCGCTGGGCGCTGGTGGGTTCACGCTGTTCGCGGTGATTGACAGCTCGGGTATCGTGACGGAATCCGACGAGACGAACAACACGTCGGCTGGGGTTTCGGTGGTGTTCGCGGCCGGTGCGGCGGCGCCGAGCGGGTCTCCGGACCTGACGGTGTCGACGCGGCTTGAGCCGGGCGATGACACGCTTCGGACGGGCACGCGGGAGACGGTGTTTGTGACGGTGAGCAACTCGGGTTCGGGGAACGCGAGGAAGTCGTCGGTGCGGCTGTACGCGTCGAGCGACGACACGCTGGATCCGAGCGAGGATCGGCTGCTGACGACGGCGCAGGTCGCCGCGCTGCGAGCGGGTCAGTCTGCGGCGCAGGCGGTGAGCTTTGTGGTTCCGGGTTCGCTGAGCAGCGGGGACTACACGGTGTACGCGGTGGTGGACGACAACTCGCAGAACAGCGAGTCGGACGAGAGCAACAATCGATCCTCCGGGGTTTCGGGCGCGGTGGATGTGGGGTCCTTTGATCTGACGGGGGACCTTGATCAGCTGCGGCTGGCGGACGCGATCGTGCAGGGGACGAAGGTGAAGGGCTCGGCGAAGCTGACGTACAGCAACGCCGGGGCGGATTCGTTCGTGAAGGGATCGAAGATGTCGATCCAGGGCTTCTTCCGCCCGGCGGACGCCACGGACGCGAGCCAGGACGTCGCGGTGACGCGGGAGAAGCTGGAGTCGCTGTCGTCGGGGACGCTGTCGCGTGGGAAGAACGCGGCGATCGCGATCGAGGTGCCGTCGACGCTGGGCGCGGGTTCGTACGTGCTGGTGTTCAAGATCGACTCGCGTGGGGAGATCGGCGAGACGAACGAGGGCAACAACGAGGTGATCGCGGATGGGACGTTCACGATTGCCGCGCCGTTCGTGGATATGACGGTGACGGGCGGTTCGACGAGCTTTGTGAGCCCGGGCGTGGCGGACGCGGCGGGTCGGGGCTCGATCACGATGAACAACCTGGGCAACGTGCAGGGCAAGGGCACGGTGTCGATCGCGTTCTCGCTGCGGAACGCGGAGGGCACGGAGACGGCGATCGGTTCTCCGGTGCTGAAGCGGGTGGAGCTGAAGCCGGGCCGGGCGATCACGGTGAACAAGCTGAACCTGCGGCTGCCGTCTGGGCTGGCGGCGGGCGAGTACACGATCGTGGTTTCGGCGTCGGCTTCGAGCGGCTTTAGCGACTCGGTGACGACGAACAACGCGTTCGATATCGGCGCGCTGACGATCGGTTGATCGGGGCGCGAAAGGGATCAGTCACGCAGGAGACCCTGGGCGCGAGTCCGGGGTTTTCTGGCTTTTGGGGGACGGGGCGCGGCGGATCGGGCCGCGAGGGCTTAGACCTTGTTGCGTGCGGGGGTCTTGATGGGCTCGGGCTCGGCGCGGCGGATGCGGCGGAGTTGGTCGAGTTTCTCGAGGTATTCCATGACGACGATGACGAAGGTGGCGTGGCTCCAGGTGAGCGGGCTGACGCTCATGGGGTCGCCGGAGTAGGGATGGAACTGTTCGGCGAGGACGCCGGATTCGCCCGCGCGGTTGACGGTCCATTCGAGGAGCGACATGGCCTCGCGGAGTTCTTCGGGGGAGGTGGCTTTGGCGATGAGGTACTGGGCCTGCCAGAGGGTGCAGATGACCCACGGGTTGCCGGGGACGTCGGTGATGTTGCTGCGCTCGACCTGGTGGTAGTAGTCGTGTTCGTAGCGGGCGCAGCCGCCGACGGAGGTTTTGCACCAGAGCTTGGAGCGGAGGGCGGCCATTTCGGCTTCGACGCGGGCGTCGTGGGGGTCGAGGCCGCCGAAGGCCCAGATGGCGAAGTTGGCGGAGTCGGCGGTCATATCGAGGCGGTACTTGCCGCCGGCGATGGGGGTGACCATGCGGGCGAAGCGTTCGTGGTCGGGGCTCCACATGTGGCGGACCATGGCGGCGCGCATTTTGTCGGCGCCTTCGCGGTAGCGGGATGCGCGGTCGAACTCGCCGAAGTCGGAGGCGAAAGCGGCGGCGGCCTGGAGTGCGCCGATGGTGGAGGCGACGGTGAAGAGGTGGACGCCGCGGCGTTCTTCCCAGAGGTCCCAGGATTGGTGGGGGAGGCCGTTGGCGTCGCGGTAGGAGAGGATCCACTCGGCGGGGCCGATGACGAGGGGGCCGTAGAGGGGCTTGACGAACTCGACGTCCTTGTAGCGGACGAAGTGTTTGCGGAGTGCCCAGACGACGAGGGAGGTTTCGTCCTGCTGGATGGGGAGGATGCGTTGGCCTTCGAGCATCCAGGGGTGCCAGCTGCTGGCGAGTTCGGCGGAGGGGGTGTACTTGTGGAGGAAGTAGCCGTCGCGTTGGATGGCTTTGGCGCAGTACTTGAAGAAGCTGCGGGAGAGTTCGGATTGGCCGGAGAGGATGAGGGAGTAGGCGACGAGTGCGCCGTCGCGGGGCCAGCAATAGGAGTAGTGATCGCCGCCGAAGGCCTGGATGTCGGTGTCGTTGGCGGCGATGATGGCGCCGCCGTTGTCGATCTGGGTGCGGAGGACGAGCTGGCTGCGGTTGAAGAGGTCGGCGACTTTGGGGGGGAGTTCGGAGGCTTCGATGCGTTCCTTGGAGACCCAGAGGCGCCAGTAGGCCTCGGTGCGGACGATCATGCGATCGGGCCACTTGTCGAGGATGCGGCGGTTGAGTTCTTTGACGTCTTGGTAGGACTTGCCGCAGGCGAGCCAGCTGGTGACGTGCGCGGAGCCACCGGCGGGGACCTGGAGGTTGAAGCCGATGGTGGCATCGACGGAGCCTTGGGAGATGGCGTTGCGGCCGAGCTGACCGTCTTCGGCGTCGCGCCAGGTACCTTCGGCGCCGCCGAGGCGTTTGGTGCCGATGGCCCAGTTGTCGATGCCGCACTTGTTCTCGTCGCAGGCGTTGAAGAGGAAGTAGGAGTCGTCCTTGTAGACAACGACGCTGGCGGTGGCGGGGTCGTAGTTGGCGGTGTCGCCGACGGGGGTTCCTCGGATGGAGAGGTCCCAGTGGGAGAAGAGGCGGACGTCGCGGTCTTTGCCGAGGAGGTCTTTGACGACGGACTTGCGGATGTAGACGGGCTCGTGGAAGTCGACGCAGTCGTTGCAGGTGATTTCGAGGCCCAGGGTGGCGTTGGTGAGGACGACCTCGGTGACGAGGGTGTCGGGGGCGTAGCGCATGGAGCGGGTCCATGAGCCGTCTTCGATCCAGGCGAAGCGACCGTCGACCCAGACGCCGAAGCGTTGGACGTGGCCTTCGGTGTGGTTGAAGCGGCCGACGTTTGGGTAGTAGATGTCACGAACGCGGTAGAGGCGGTCGAAGGTGACCAGCAGATCGCCGTTGCCGACAGGGATATCTCTCGCCATGAACACACTCACAAGGGGACCACGGGGCGGCCTTGGCGCCCGATGCGGAAGGGATCGGCCGTTTTGACGGCCGGGATGCGTGGATCCTGAGGGAGGTTATCCGGGATGTGATGGGGATGCACGGAATGCGCGGGGAAGCGCAAGAATCGCGTGCGGGGTCAGATCTGACCGGCGAGGAGGGCCATGGCGAGTTCTTCGGCGGAGGCACCACCGTCGGTCTCGGATTGGCCGGAGGCGTCGGCGACGGCGCTGAGGCGGACGGAGGGGTCGCCGACGTAGGAGAGTTTGATGCCGAAGTTTTCGCCGACTTTGACGGCGTGGCCGCAGCCGACTTGTTTGTTGGCGATGATGAGGTCGAGTTCGGACTCGGCGTTCTTTGGGAGTTCGATGATGGAGCCTGGGAGGAGGGCGAGGATGTCCTTGATGGACATCTGTCGTTCGCCGAGGAGAACGAGGACGGGGACTTCGAGGCGGAGGACTTGTTCTGTGTTGGCGATGCGCATGATGAGCCTTCATCGGCGGGAAGAGGGGCCGACAGGAGGCAGACGCAAAGCTTGTGCCAGAGGGGGGGTCAGCCGTCGTAACGGGAGACGATGAGGGTGACGTTGTGGCCACCGAAGCCGAAGGTGTTGTTCATGGCGTAGCGGACGCGGCGCTCGCGGGCGTGGTGGGGGACGAGGTCGATATCGAAGCCTTCGTCGGGGGAGTCGAGGTTGATGGTGGGGGCGATGATGCCATCCCGGACGGCGTGGATGCAGGCGATGAGTTCGACTGCGCCGCTGGCACCGAGGCAGTGGCCGTGCATGCTCTTGGTGCTGCTCATGAGGAGGTGGCCCTTGGAGCTTGCGCGGGCGTGGTCGCCGAAGACCTTGAGGACGGCGGCGACTTCGGCCTTGTCACCGAGCGGGGTGCTGGTGCCGTGGGCGTTGATGTAGTCGATATCGGCGGGGTTGACGGAGGCGTCGCGCATGGCCATGCGCATGGCGCGGGAGGCACCTGAGCCTTCGGCGTCGGGGGCGGTGATGTGGCTGGCGTCGCAGGAGTTGCCGAAGCCGACGAGTTCGGCGTAGATGGTTGCGCCGCGCTTCTTGGCGTGTTCTTCGGTCTCGAGGACGCACATGGCGGCGCCTTCCGAGAGGACGAAGCCGTCGCGGTCTTTGTCGAAGGGGCGGCTGGCGCGGGTGGGGGCGTCGTTGCGGGTGGAGAGGGCCTTCATGACCATGAAGGCACCGAGGCAGAGGGGGGTGCAGGCGGCTTCGGCGCCACCGGCGATGACGACGTCGGCGAGGCCGCGGCGGAGGTAGTTGGCGGCGTCACCGATGGCGTGGCCGGAGGAGGCGCAGGCGGTGGCGTGGCAGGAGGCGGGGCCTTGGAGGCCGTAGCGGATGGAGATATTGCCGGCGGCGGCGTTGGCCATGAGGCGGGGGACGGTGAAGGGGTTGATGCGGTGCGGGCCGCGGTCCTTGAGGGCGACGACACCCATTTCGATGGTGGAGATACCACCGACGCCGGAGCCGACGACGACGCCGCAGCGTTCGGGGTCTTCCTTGGAGAGGTCGATACCGGAGTGCTGGAAGGCTTCGTGGGCGGCGCCGAGGCCGAGCTGGGCGAAGCGGTCGAGGCGTTTGGCTTCGCGGGGGTCGATGACGGAGCAAGGGTCCCAGCCCTTGATCTGCCCGGCGATGGTGACGCTCCAGTGGGAGGGCTCGCAGCGGGAGAACTCTTCGCCCTCGATGGTGCTGACACCGCTGCGGCCTTCGCGCATGGCGTCCCATGTGGACTGAGCGTTCAGCCCGAGGTTGGTGAGTGCACCGAAACCGGTGATGACCACCTTGGGGTGATGGTTGCCGTGATGTGTGGACACGCTGTCAGTCCTCCGCGAGCGGTGGGCGACGGCTCTCGATGGGTGAGCCGGGCCTTAGCCGCCCTGGCACTCGGTCTTGATGAGGCTGATGGCGTCGCCGACGGTCTTGATCTTTTCGGCCTGCTCGTCGGGGATTTCGATGTCGAACGCGACTTCGAGCTCCATGACCAGTTCGACCTGATCAAGGCTGTCGGCGTTGAGATCGTCGACAAAGCTCATTTCGCGGGTGATCTTGGCGCGGTCCTGGCCCATGCGCTCGGCGACGATGTCGATCACCTTTGCTTCGATCTCTTGGTCGGTCACTGGTTGAATCTCCGAGAAACGAGGGGATGCAGATAGTCGGTGGAGCGGACGGGACCCTGACGGCGACCGTTACCGATCCGAAACACCCCTCTGGGAGGGGTTGAGCGATTATACGCCGGTTCGATGCCGAGCCAAGCGGGGCGCGGACATTAGGGGCGAAGGGGGCAGGAAGGGGAAGAAGGGAGGCGGCGGGGGAAGAGGCCCGCTATATTAGTGGATAGACCACGGATCCCCAGCCGGGGCGAGCACGGAGAGCCGGCCGATGAGCGAAGACGCCCCCAACAACACCCTTGCTGATTTCAACAACTCCACGGAGCGCCGGGTTGTCGCCGTGAAGCGGCGGCTGATGCGGGAGGCCGCGGCGGCGATTCATATGTTGGAGGGGGCGATCCAGGCCTTGTTTTCGCTGGATCCGGAAGCGGCGAAGGCGGTACGGCTGTCGGACGATTCGATCGACAATGAAGAAGTGGCGATCGAGCTTGAGTGCTACGAGATCCTCGTGCTGCACCATCCCTTTGCGCGCGAGTTTCGTGTGGTGACGTTCATTCTGCGGGTGAACGCGGACATTGAGCGGACGGCGGATCACGCGGCGTCGATCGCGAAGCTGGTCGGGAAGATTTCGGCGCTGGGGCTGCCGGGGCCGAAGTGGCCGACGGCGTTGACGGAGCTGGCTGAGCGGGTTCCGGCGCTGTGTCACGAGCTGATGCGTGCGGTGGTGAACGAGGACGTGGAGGCGGCGCGTCGGATCGTGAAGACGGACCAGACGATCGACCAGCTCGAGCGTCGGTTGTTCGACGAGGTCATGGAGATGATGAAGGTGGCGCGTCAGGACGACAAGGAACTTGCACTGGGGATGTACCTGTACCGGATGAGTCGCGAGCTGGAGCGGATCGGCGACCTGATGGCGTCGATCGCTGAGGACGTGGTGTATCTCGCGACGGGCGAGATCATCCGTCACGCGAAGCGGCGGGGCCGGACGGTCATTCGCTGAGCATCGCTGCGCGGTGTCAACGGGCGAGCCACTGCTGGAGACGGCGGTCGAGTTCGCGGGGGTCTGCGCCGTAGAGGGACTTGAGTACGGCGTTGGGATTTTCACCCTCGCCGATGCGGCTCATCATGAGGAAGAGACGAACGTCGCGGTCGCCGTACGGGCCAAAACGCAGTGAATCCACGGCCATGTGGGCGAGGCGGTAGAGGCGGGTTTCCTGATCGCCGGAGGACGCGGCGCCGTCCCAGTTGAGGATCGCGGCGAAGACGGCTTTGCTCACGTCGCGCTCGAGGCCTGCGCGCCGGACTTCTTCGAGATTCCAGACGCTTTCGGCGGTGGAGAGGGAGATGCTCTCGGCCATTCCTTCCATGAGCCAGCGGGGTTGCTTGGGGAACGCGGCTTCGTGGAGGACGTGGATGTACTCGTGGCCGAGGACTTGCTCGGTGAGTTCGGGGGACATCTCGCGGAGGACGACCTGGTTGCCCTGCGAGACGCCGGGGCGGAAGGAGTTTCCGGCGTATCCGGAGAAGCGCTGCTGGTCGGCGATGATGAGGCGAACGGAGGCGGGGAGGAGCGGGCCGAAGACCTTGGTTGCGGCGGCGTTCATGCGGTCGGCGACGGGGAAGACCTCCTTCTCGAGTTGGCGGACGCGGGCGTCGGAGATTTGAGCGGCGGGGCCGAGGTCGAACGAGAGGTTGAAGCGGGGGAGGATGAGGAAGGTCTTGCCGCGGAGGGAGAAGCGTTCGGGCTTTTTGTCGGGGTCGGGGGTGGAGGGGGGTGAGTCTTGGAGGGAGGCGAGGGCGGCTTTTGCGTCGCGCGAGGAGGCGGGGCGCTGGTGGGTGGCGTTTTCGATAGCGCCGAAGAGGGCCATTTGGAGGGAGTGCTGGTCGTCGCCGGAGGATTCGGGCTTCCAGGCGGGGTGTTCGCGGAGGAGTGGGAGGAGGGGTTCGAGGAGAGCGGGGTCTTTGAGGCGTGCGAGGCCGGTGGCGGCGGCGGCGCGGATGAGAAGGTCCTGGTCGCGGAGGAGGGCGGTGAGGTGTTCGGCGGACTCTTCTTTGGGGCGGTCGGAGAGGGCGTAGGTGAGCCAGCGGCGTTCACCGACGGCGCGGCGGTTGGTGGATCGGATGACGGAGGCGAGGGTTTCGGCATCGGCGTGGCGACCGAGTGCGGCGATGGCGGCGGGGCGGAAGAGGTCGGAATCGGAGGCGAGGACCTGGAGGGTGCGTTTCTTGGCGGAGACGGGGTCGTTGGTCCAGGCGTCGTCGAGGATGGAGGCGAGCTGGGCGGTGTCGTTGGCTTTCCAGGCCTGCTCGA
>JBIKMF010000125.1:0-9904 GCA_044359425.1 Phycisphaerales bacterium | reverse complement strand
GGTCGCCCGGTGTGCGGGTCGAAACCACGCCCACGCGGCCAGGGCGTTTCGCGCGGCGACTGGGTCGTCGATGACCGAGCACATGCAGACCGCACGCATCACACGGGCGTGCGCGATGCTGCGGACCACGCGGGCCAGCATCGTGGACGTCGCGCTGCGGGTCGGTTTCTTCGATCAGGCCCATTTCACACGGGTCTTCCGGCGCGTGATGGGCGACACCCCGGCACGGTACCGCGCTTCGTTCCGCTGAGCGTCCGGAACATCCCGATCGCACCGCGCGACGACTCGGTTTGGTACGCTCACCACGCATGGAACCCGCAGAACTCATCATTCGGCACTTCCGCTCCGGACACCGCTGCCTCCGCATCTGCACGACCGAAGAGGCAGAGGCTTCGCACGCCGCGGTCTCCGCCGCGATGACCCTCTCCCTGCCCGTGTTCGCGTGGACCGCGGTCCGCGGGGTACACGATGGTCTGATCGCGTCGAGCCCCGGTGTGCCGGACACGGAGAATGCCGCGGCGGCGTTGTTCCACCTGTCGCGATCAGCCGGGCCTGTGATGGTCGTGCTGTTCGACGTGATCCCTCACCTGCGGCAGGACGCGCGAACACTGCGTGCCCTGCGTGAGCTTGTGGGAGTGGTGGGGGAGCAAGGCGGCCTCGTGCTGATGATCGATCACGAGGCCGACGTGCCGCCGGTGATCCGTTCGCACTGCGCGGAGATCGAACTCGCGCTCCCGGACCGTGAGTCCATCGAGAGGATCGTGCGGACAACGCTCCGCGAGACCCACCGCGAACTCCAGTCACGCGGGCTCGCGCTCGACGCCACGCTCTCGCGCGAGGAGTTCGCGACGATCCTGCGGAACCTGCAGGGTCTCAACGCGCGCCAGATCGCGAGGATCGTCCGCGAGATCTGCACCGACGACATGCGCGTGAGCATCGAAGACCTCAACCGCATCATCGCGATCAAGCGGTCGATGCTCCGCGACGGCGGCGCACTCGAGGCAGTGGAAGCCCCCGTCCGCCTGGGGGATATCGGCGGCCTGACCCGCCTCAAGCGATGGCTCGCCGCACGCGAGCCCGCGCTCCGCGACGGAGCCGAGAAGCACGGCCTGCAAGCCCCCCGGGGCGTGCTCCTCCTGGGCGTGCAGGGCGCGGGCAAGAGCCTCGCGGCAAAGGCGATCGCAACCGCGTGGGGACGCCCCATCCTCCGACTCGATGCCGGTGCCTTGTACGACCGCTACGTCGGCGAGAGCGAGGCAAGGCTCCGCGAGGCGCTCCGTCAGGCGGAAGCAATGGCCCCCGTCGTGCTCTGGATCGACGAGATCGAAAAGGCCTTCGCTTCCGCGGCATCCACCTCGTCGGACGGCGGGCTGTCGCGCCGCATGTTCGGCTGTCTGCTCACCTGGATGCAGGAGCACCGTGCGCCGGTGTTCCTCGCCGCGACCGCGAACGACATCGAAGCCTTGCCACCTGAACTGCTGCGAAAGGGCCGCTTCGACGAGATCTTCTTCGTCGACCTCCCGTGCGCACAGGCGCGGCAAGAGATCGTCGCGATCCACCTCCGCCGGCGCGGCAAGAACCCGGCCGACTTCGATCTCGCGGCACTGGCCGACGTGGCCGAGGGATTCAGCGGCGCCGAGATCGAACAGGCGATCGCATCGTCGATCACGGAGGCGTTCGCAGCGGGCACGGTGTTCGGCACCAGCGCCGTGGAGACCGCGATGCGCTCGAGCCCGCCGCTGAGCGTGACCATGCGCGAGAAGATCACCGCGCTGCGTCAGTGGGCCGAGGGTCGCTGCGTGCCCGCGGACTGATCACGCGCCAAACTCAGGCCTTCTTGAGGGAGTGCCGGATCACGCTGAGCGAGGGTACCGGCGGGTGCTTGAGTTTGTACCGGTACGCGCGGAAGTCATCGATCGAGTGCCCGATCGTCGCCACCGCCGACGCGACCATCTCGCGGTATCGCGGAATGGAGCCGATCGAGCCGTCCGGCAGGCCGATCCCCAGATCGTGAATCTCCTGAGGCACGGGCAGCTGCAGCGCGTACTTCGGACCATGCAGCGGGTAAAGCGGTCCGCCCGGGAGCTGGCTGTACACGTGCGCGTTCATGTCGAGCTTGAAGTCCAGACTCCGATGGATGTACAGGTCGTGTACAAACTCGGCTGCCGGCGTCGAGATCACCGCGCCGTGCTCCCCGTGCTCGCCTGGGTACGACTCGGTCTCGCCCGCAAAGTTGCGGTCGACCCATCCCAAGAAAACGTCCGAACACGCGGTGTTGCCGACCTCGTTCCCTTCGATCAGATAGCTCCGCGACTTTGCGTCACGCTCGAAGATCTTGAGCGTCGGCAACGGGTCGGAGCAGAACGTCTTCATCAAAGGAGCCTCGCCCCGGACCACGCTCGCGTCCAGCGACTCAAACCCCGCCGCCGACTCCGGACGAATGTCCGCATCCGAATCCCAGATCCTGCGGGTCGCGACCTCCCACGAAACGTCCACCCTCAGCCGACGGAACCCACCAAACCCGCACAGCGTCGCACAGTCCAGCCGACCGGGCATCGAGCCCGGCGACACGAACTGCGCGGCAAGCTGAACGTCAACTCGCACTCCCCAGATCGCACTGTTGGCGAGGTACCCGTCGCGACGGAAAACCTCCATGCGCTTCTCGGTGGACCGCTTCGACACGACGCTCGCCATGATCTCGAGCGTCTCGCGGTCACCGGAGTGAACGTCCACAAAGCGGTCAAAATCGTCCATTGCCCGCCACACGCCGTCGAGCCGAGCCTCCGGGACGCCCCGACGCGCGAGGGCTTCGACCAGCAACTTGATGCTCGGCCTGCGGGGCACATGCGCCACCGCCTCCCACGCGTCATCTTCCCCAACGAGCCGCGCCACGCGCCAGGTCAGCGTCTTGTCCAGCCCGAGCTGACGCGACATCTCCTGGGGCTCGTCCACCGGGGCTCCCGCGGTCGCCAGAACCTCGGCGAGTGCGCGACGCAGCCGGTGAACTACGGCGGTGCCTTCCTCAAAAAACGGCTTGGTTTCCAGACGCGTCATGCGGGTTCGTCCTCCACCTGTCGTGAGCAGCAGTCTAGCAAAAACTGCTGTCCACCAGTACAGGGGAGCAAAGATTTCTCTGGAGAATCCTGCGTCCGGGCGGGAAGCCCCCCATCCAACGTCCGAGATCTAGATCTCCCAGGGCCACGCGATCCGGACCCCGTCGGCCGCGAGATCCCGCTGGAACTCCTCGATCGGCTCCGCGCTTTCATGGATCTCCGCCGCCTCGCGCTTGTGGGCGATGCACCAGGCCGCGAGCGCGCCGGCCGACTCCCCGATGTTCCACTCCACGGCGTGCATCCGGTAGCAACCGTTGGTGATATGGGTGACGCCGATCCCCTTTCCGGCCGCGAGCAAGTTGCGGCAGCGGGTGGGGATGAGGGATCCCATCGGAATCCGGAACGGGGCCGCGGGGACGTAGACGCTGTTGCGGCCGGCGGTCGAGGGGTGGAGGTCGAGGGTGTAGTGGCCGATCCCCACCGAATCCGCGAACGGCTCCGATCGGCCGAACGGGGCCTCATCCATATAAGGACGTTTCTCGGCGCGACGCTGCTCCGTCCCGATGTGGCCCTCGTGGACGATGGTGCGGGCGATCAGTCGCCGGGGTTCGCGGATGTAGGGGGCCATCGCAAACCCGTCGCGGGTCCCGAGTTCCTCGCCACGGAGGGCCAGGCCTGGGTAGCCGGTGCCGCCGTCGTGGCGGGGGGCGGCGGTCTGCATCCAATACAGGAGGCACAGGGATTGCTCGCGGGCCTCGCGGTATGCGAGTTGCTGCTGGGCCTCTGAGACCCCCAGAAGCGGCCGCCGCCAGTAGTCCATCTGGACCCAGTTCACGAGGCACAGGTCCGGCGGGTGCTGAGAGCCCGGGGTGTAGTGGCGGGCATCGACGATCCGGCGGTACCGCCAGAGTTCCCACTCCTTGTCGGCGGGCTCATCCGGCCATGGGACGAGGCGGAGCGTTCTGCACCCGGCGTCGTTGTGGCTCGGGACGAGCCAGGAGAACAGGGGGCCGCACCATGCCGGCTTCATCTCCGGGGTGTAGCGAGCCCACTCGTCGTATGCCGCGGGCTTGGGGATGACGAAGTTGGCACCGGGCTCGTGGGTGATGGCGAAGCACCAGGAGAAGGCCTGCTGGTTGGTGGGGTCATCGGGGCCGTCGCGGCCGTGGAGTTCGCCGAAGGTGGCGCGGCCTTCGGCGCCGATGGAGTGCTCGATGCCGGCGAGTGGGTAGAGGTCACCGAGTTCGGTGGCATCGAGGATGATGGGCGCGGAGATGGTGACGGGGCCCTCCGGCCCGTCGAGCGTGACAGAGGTCACGCGGTCCGAGGCGGTGGTTGCGCTGCGGGGTGTGCAGGACGTCATCACGGTGACGGTGCCTGCTTCGATCAGCGGGCGGAGCATCTCGCGGAGGACGGCGTGTCCGATGCGTGGCTCGAAGCACAGGCGGCTGACCCAACCACTCCCGGGGTTGAAGTGCGTCTGGGCGCGGGCCTCGTCGGTCAAGGAACGATGCTCGCGGTACCACGCGCGAACCATCTCGCGAAAGTGCTGGTAGCGACGGGTAGCGCCGACCGTCTCGACCCACTGATTCTCGTCCGGGGGCACCGCTTGAGCGGTGAGCTGACCGCCGATCCACTCCGTCGGCTCGGTGACGATGCACTTGATCCCGCGCGATCCGCAGGCGAGCGCGGCGGCGACGCCACCGGTGCCGCCGCCGACGATGAGGACCTGGGTGGTGAGTTCACGGGGCAAAGGTCATCCTTTCACGGCACCAGCGAACATCTCGGTGCGCAGGAATCGCTGGCAGATCACCAGCACAATGAGCACGGGAAGGAGCGTGAGCACGGCGGCGGCGTAGGCGGCACGCAGGTTGGTCGAGAACTGACCGAGGAGCGCGTTCACCGCGACCGGGAGCGTCTGATGGTCGCGGGCCTCGAGAACGATCAGCGGCCAGAGCAACTCGCTCCAGGCGCCGAGGAAACTGAAGAGCGCGAGCGTTGAGAGGGTGGGCGCCGCCAGCGGGAGCATCACGTGCACGAACGTGCGCCAGTGGCCCGCGCCGTCGAGCTCGGCGGCTTCGCAGAGTTCCTCGGGCACCGCGGCGAAGGCCTGGCGGCAGAGGTAGATGCCGAAGGCGGAGACGGAGAACGGGATCACGGCGGCGATGAGGGTGTCGTACAGGCCTAGTCCGACGACGGTGCGGAACATCGGCGTGAGCAGCACCTGCTCTGGGATCATCATCGTCGCGAGAATCAGCACGAAGACGGTGTTGCGGCCGCGGAACTTCATCCGCGCGAGCGGGTACGCGGCGAGCGCGGCGATGAGCACGTTGGTCGCGGCTCGCGCGGTGGTCACCAGCAGACTGTTGACAAGGGGCGTTGAGAGTCCGCCGGTGGTCCAGGCGGCACCGAAGTTCTCAAGGGTTGCGCGGCCTTCGAGCAGGGGCTTGAGCGCGCCGGAAACGGTCGTCATGTCCGAGCCTGCGGGCTGTATCGCGATGACAAGCAGCCAGAGCGCGGGGCCGACCGCCGCGAGTGTGAGCGAAAAGCCCAGGGCGTAGAGCAGCAGGGTGTTGAGGCGGGGCCGGGTTCTCACGCGTTCGCCCTCCCCATTCGGAGGTTGATGAGACTGAACGCGAGGACCACGACGAACAGCAGGAGGCCCAGGGCGGAGGCGAGGCCGTACTCCCCTTCTTCGAACGCGACGCGGTAGATGAGGGGAACCATCGTCAGTTGGTTCGTCGGAACGCCACGCAGCGTGACGAAGACCTCTTCGAACACCTTGAGCGCGGAGATGGAGGAGACCACCGCGACGAGTGCGATCGAGGGCTTCAGTGCTGGGAGCGTCACGGATGTGAACGTGCGGAAGGGGCCGGCGCCGTCGATCGCCGCGGCCTCGCGGAGCGACGCAGGGACTCCCGCGAGTCCGGCGAGAAAGATCATCATGTAGAAGCCAAAGCCCTTCCACAGGGTGACGAGCATGGCGGAAACGAGTGTGAAGGGGTGCTCGGTAAGCCAGTTGATCGCGGGAACTCCGAGCGAACCGAGGCTGCGGTTGATGAGCCCGGAGTCTTCGTCCAGGAGCACGCGCCAGGCGAGCGAGGCGACGATGCCGGGCGTGACCACCGGGAGGAAGAGCGCGATGCGGAGGTAGGCCATGCCGCGGAGCTTCGCGTCGATTGCGATGGCGGCCAGGAGGCTGACGACGATGATCGCGGGTGTGACGGCGAGGTAGAGCACGCTGTTCAGGAGGCACGACCAGAACCGTTCAGATGCGAGGGCTCGCGTGTAGTTGGAGAGCCCGGCGAAGGTGGCCGGGGTGAACGCGTTGAAGCGGGTGCACGAGTAGTACAGCACCTGGAACGCGGCGGCGATGGAGAAGGTGCCGAGGATCACCGCCGCGGGGAAGAGGTAGAGCCACGGGGTGGCGGCGTGGGCGCGTCGGCTCATGGCGAGGGCCTCGGTGCCGGACGCGGGATGGCGTCGCTCGTGGCTTCGGTTTCTTCGGCGAGCAGCGCGTTCCATTGCTCGTCAACGCGGGACATCGCGGCGTCGAGCGGTGAGCCTTCGAGCAGCACGCTCTTGAACTGTTCCTCGAAGGCCTTGCGCATCGCGGGCCATGTGCCGAGCGCGGGCGTGAATGCGACCGCATCACGGACGGTGTTGGCGGCGACCGTGCGGGCGGCCTCGAGTTTGTCGGTCGCGGGGGAGGTGAAGAAGGGATCGTCCAGGCTCGCCCGCGTGCTCGGCATGACCGCGGCCTCGTGGCAGAGCAGCAACTGACTCTCTTCGGAAGTCATGAACGCGGCGAGTGCCGCGGCGAGCGTGGGCCGCGCGCTGGAAGCCAGCACGCTCAGGGCCATGACGGGCATGTGGATGCGGCCGAGGTCGCCCGTGAGGCCGGGGAGGATCGTGGTGCTCTCGAAGATCGGCGGCGCGATGTCGCGGATGCGCTTGAGGAAGTTCGGACCGGTGTTGATCGCCGCGAGTTTGCCGTTCTGGTAGAGGTCGGTGAGGTGGGCGTGGCCGCGGGTGGCGGCGTCGCGGGGGAGTGAGCCGTTGGTGAATGCGTCGCGCCAGAGGGCGAGGTACTCGAGCACGGATGGGTGGGCGGTCCCGGCGCGGAGGCCGTTGGAGGATCCCGTGATGATCGGCAGCCCCTCGGCGAGCATCATGATGGGCAACTGGGACTCTTCACCCAGTGGTTGCGAGAAGAGATGTGTGCCGGTTGCGCGGTGGAAGTTGCCGGCGGCATCGAGGATCGCTCGCCACGTGGTCGGAAGAGTCGCGGGAGTCAGCCCCCCGCGCGACAGGAGAGCCGAGTTGGTGATGAGCGACTGCGGGTTGACGTACCACGGCAGACCAACGAGGCGGCCGCCGATGCGGCACATGGAGATCGCGCCGCCGAGGTACCGCGGCGGGATGCTCGGGTCCAGAAGCGGATCAAGATCGGCGAACGCGCCGGCCCGTGCGAAGCGGGCGAAGGAAAGATCGGGCGTGTTCACGACATCCGGTGCGCGTCCCGCGGCCGCGGCGGTGACGAGCTTGCGTTCGAGTGCTTCGTACGGCACGTCGACCCAGTGGACACGCAGTCCCGGGTGAAGAGCCTCGAACGCGGCGATGCGGCCGCGGACGAACGTGTCGAAGTAGGGCGAGAGGGCGAGGGTCCAGAAGGTGAGCGGCCGCTCGGCTATCGGTGTGTCGGAGCACCCGACGAGCGAGGCAGCGCCGACGGAGAGCGCGAGCTTCAGGGCGTCTCTGCGAGAGAGGCGGGAGTTGAGCGTCACTGCGGATCGATCTCGGGATCTTTGGGTGACCACATGACATTCTTGGTGGACCGCCAGGTGGAGCCCTCGAGTTTGTAGAGTTTGGTGGGATCTTTCTGCTCGGCGTGTCCGTCGAGGAATCCCATGTTGGCGGTGCCGCGGATGGCGAAGGGCTGATCGCGCCGGCGCGGATGGCGGTAGTAGGGGATGTACGACTTGGGCTGCTGGGTGAAGTCGGTGCCGTACTCGGCGGGGCGGTCGAAGCCCGCGTTGAGCGAGGCGTCGTTGACGCCGTTGCCGGCGCCGAAGCGCTCGGCCGGTGTGCCGAGGGTGCCCATGGTGGACTGGGTGTACCAGCGTGCCTGATCCGTCACGCCCCGGAAAGTGGCCCAGGATTCGGCGATGATCAGCATGCGGTCTGCAAACTCGGCGTTGACATCAAACCCTTTGCCCAGCGCGCCGGGAGATGACCCGGGCCGGACAGGGTTGGTCACCGAACCGATGGCGGAGGAGGCCCAGTGGTTCATCGTGTACGAGCGAGAGCCGTCGACATGGTTGGGACAGGAGAGGATGCCGCCGCCCAGAGTCTGGTATCCGCTGGCGGGCTGATCGGCCGGATCGACCTGAGGGAGGTATGGGCCAAGGCGGATCTCATCAAACCAGTACTCCGCCAGGCGTCCACCCCCCTGGAGCAGGTTGGGTGCGAACTTGCCCTTGTAGTCATTGGCGTAGACCGTGAGGGCCATCGTGATCTGGCGGGCGTTGTTGAGGCACTTCACCTGTCTTCCGCTGTCGCGGGCCTTGCCGAGCGCGGGCAGGAGGATGCCGATGAGCAGCGCGATGATCGCGATGACGACGAGGAGCTCGATGAGCGTGAAGGCGCGGTACTGGCGCGGGGTCCGCAAGAGAGAAGGGCTGGCCGTCACGTTGGGTTCTCCGAGCGAGGATTCGAAAGGGAGTCGCCGGTGGGTCACGAGGGGCGGGGGCCGCAGGAGGCTCGCTCGATCAGCGAAGCGTCCACGAGTGAACGCCGACCCGGCGCCGCGCCGTCGAGCGTGATGTCAAAGAGTTCGCCCACCGCCATGCGTCCCAGCTCGATGAGCGGCTGGCGGAAGGTGGTGAGCGGAGGGCTGAGGTGAGAGGCGGACGCGGGGTCATCGACACCGAGCACGGACAGGTCCGCGGGGATACGGAGTCCGCACGCCTCTGCCGCGGAGTACACATCGAGGGCGAAGTAGTACCCCGCGGCGACGATGGCGGTGGGGCGGGCGTTCTGCAGGAGCTCGCGGAGTTTGGGAGCGTGGGCATCGCCGACGCGCCAGCCTTCCTCGCGGAGGACGCAGGCGGGGTCGGGGGTGAGGCCGCTCTCGATCATCTGGGCGCAGAAGCCGGTCCAGCGGTCGCGGTCGTTGCTGACGCGTCCTGCGCCGCCGACGAAGCCGATCCTGCGGTGGCCGAGTGAGATCAGGTGCTGGACCGCGCGCCGCCCGATCGAGACGTTGTCGGTATCGATGCAGTGAACGTCGGGCTGGTTGTAGGTTGCGCCCACGACCATCACCGGTCGGCTGGACTCCGCGATCGCCTTGCGGCCGGCATCGGGCTTGAGCGCGAGCTGCGTGGGGAACGGGTTGACGAAGATGTACCCGCGGCACTCGTTGCGCCAGTCCTCGCCGTAGCGGAGCAGGACGAGGTCGGCGCCGAGTTCGTCCGCACGCTGACGGACGCCCTCGAGGATCTGGCTGTGGTACGAGTCCGCGAGTGAGCTCTCGAGGTGGAAGACGAGGCCAAAGCGGCAACCGAGTCCGGGTCTGGATACGCGACCGTAGTGCTCGTGCACGTACGTCCCCTTGCCCTGGCCGCGACGGAGCACGCCGCCGTTGACGAGTTCCTGCATGGCGCGATGAACGGTGACCAGCGAGACCGACATGTGCTCGCTAAGGGCCTTGGTCGAGGGCAGCCTTGCGCCCGCGGTGATCTTGCCGCTGTCGATGGCGTCTCGCACCACGTCGCTTACGGTGAGGTAGAGCGGGCGTCCTGGTTCCGGCGAGATTGCCTTCAGCTCGGGGAGCATCGAAACCCCTCGCG
>JBIKMF010000124.1:0-9915 GCA_044359425.1 Phycisphaerales bacterium | reverse complement strand
AGAAACGATGCCGTAGTTCATCCCGTTCGGGTTGGCGGGCGGATCAAGGTCGGGACCAGGGAAGCGGTCCCCAGGCCCAAAGATCCCAAACCCCGCCGAGCTGATCCCGTGGTTCAACCCCGCCGCCGGCCCGGTCGTGATGTCGTTGCGGTAGGCGAACTCGCCACCCACGTTCCCGCCGCCGTTGGGCCCGAAGAGCACCACCGAGCCGCCGCTCAGCGCGCCGCTGACCGGAGTCAGCGCCACCGGGCCGCCGCTGATGTTGAAGAACACCGCCGTCAGGATCCGGGTCGGGTCCAGCACGTCGTTGGTCGACGTATTGGTCAGCCGGACCGTCAGTTGGGTGCCGATCGCGGTAAACTCGGCCTTCGCGGCACGGTCATCAGAAAAGCCAGCAATGATGCCAGCATTGGCGGAAACGGCACTGGCGCAAAGCGCGAGCGCACACGCCGAAATCGTACGAAGCGTGGTGTCCTGTCCTTCCCTCTCTGGAATCTCTCTATACCCCGCGGCAAACGCCCCCGGGGCTCTCGCTCTATCATGCGCACGAGGTGTGAAAAAAGGGTGGTTTAGGGCCTCATTTCCGACCGCAACGAGGATTACCAATGGGTACAAGACGGGCAATTTGTCGCATGTGCGCCGTGTTCTCGGTCCTGACGGGGTTTGTCCTCGCCGTAGGGGGCTGCACGGTCGGTGGCACGCCGCAGGGCGCAGCCGGATCCCAGCCCTTCGCCCCCGCCACGATGCGCATCCACCCCCTGACACAGATCGACGCCAAGGCGGTAAGGCCCGACGGCACGATCGACCCATCGCCCCGGATCGTGGTCCACCTGGAGTTCAAGGATCGCTTCGGGGACACGGTCAAAGCACTGGGAACCTTCCACGCCCAGCTCTTCCGGCCCGGAACCGGGTCCTTGCCGGGGATGGACCAGCGCGTCATGGACTGGACCGAGCCCGCCTTCCTGGACGCCGCCAAGAACACCGGGCGGTTTGATCCCGCGACCCGCACGTACCGCGTGCAGTTGACCGGACCAGAATGGCTGCGGGCCTGGCAGGACGGCGGGAAAGACGGCCCGGCCGGGTGGCTCAAGCTGAAGGTCACCTACGAGACGACAGATCCGACCGGGGAGCCGCTGGTGCTGGAGGACTGGTTTCAGTTCCAGCGGTGACGCAATTGTGCGGATTTTGTTCGTGCGTGCACCGATACCGTTGACGCATCGCTTTCACCCGCTACTATTCCCTCCCTGCGCGGCACGTGCGCGCAGCCGGGATACGACGCGGCGGGTGGAATTGCCTCGTCCTTCCCACAACTCGCAGTTTTTGGCCACCGTAGCTCAGTGGTAGAGCACTCCCTTGGTAAGGGAGAGGTCAAGGGTTCAAGTCCCTTTGGTGGCTCTTCTTCCCGGATCCCGGCAGTGCACGGGTTCTTGGAAAGCCGGGGCTTTGGCAATCCCGGGTTCGGAGCGTCCGCTGTGTGGAAGCTGGCTTGGTGGAGGCGCAATGGGAGCCCCGCCCCAAGTCTTCGAGAACGGGCTATCCCGCTCTGGTTAGTGAGGTTGGTTTATGGCTATTGGCACATTTAATCGTACGAAGCCCCACGTCAACGTCGGCACCATCGGTCACATCGACCATGGTAAGTCGACCCTTACCGCGGCCCTCTCCGCCCGCTCCGCGGCGCTGTTCGGCGGCAAGATCAAGAGCTACGCGGACATCACCAAGGGTGGTACCGTCCGCGACGCCAACAAGACGGTGACCATCGCCTCGTCTCACACCGAGTACGAGACGACCTCCCGCCACTACGCCCACGTCGACTGCCCGGGCCACGCCGACTTCGTCAAGAACATGATCACCGGCGCCGCCCAGATGGACGGCGCGATCCTCGTCGTCTCCGCCGCCGACGGCCCCATGCCCCAGACCCGCGAGCACGTCCTGCTCGCCCGTCAGGTCGGTGTGCCTCACATCGTCGTCTTCCTCAACAAGGTTGACCTCGTCGACGACCCCGAACTCCTCGACCTCGTCGAGCTCGAAGTCCGCGACCTCCTCAAGAAGTACAACTTCCCCGGCGACACCACCCCCGTCGTCCGCGGCCAGAGCAAGCTCGCCCTCGAGAACCCCCACGACAACACCGCCTGCAAGCCCATCGATGACCTCTTCAACGCCATCGACACCTTCATCCCCGAGCCGGTTCGCGAAACCGACAAGCCCTTCCTCATGAGCGTCGAAGACGTCTTCTCCATCAAGGGCCGTGGTACCGTCGCCACCGGTCGTATCGAGCGTGGCGTCATGAAGGTCGGCGACACCGCCGAAATCGTCGGCCTCCGCGCCGAGAACAAGACCACCGTCATCACCGGTGTCGAAATGTTCCAGAAGACCCTCGACCAGGGCATGGCCGGCGACAACGTCGGCGTCCTCCTCCGCGGCATCGAAAAGAACGACATCGAGCGCGGCCAGGTCATCTGCAAGCCCAAGTCCATCAACCCCCACACCAAGTTCAAGGCTCAGGTCTACGTCCTGACCAAGGAAGAGGGTGGTCGCCACACCCCGTTCTTCAGCAACTACCGTCCCCAGTTCTACTTCCGTACCACCGACGTCACCGGCTCGGTCAAGCTCCTCGGCGGCGCCGAGATGTGCATGCCCGGCGATAACGTCGAAATGGAAGTCGACCTCATGGACAAGCCCGTCGCCATGGAGAAGGGCCTCCGCTTCGCCGTCCGCGAAGGCGGCCGTACCATCGGCTCCGGCGCCGTCACCGAGATCATCGCCTAACTTCCGGCGACTCGGTCCCGTTTGATTCTCCCCGCCCGGGTCGACAGACTCGGGCGGTGGTTTCAGGTTCGTACGATTCCGGTTCGGGGTCTTCTGTTCGTCCCCCGTTCCACGCACCGTTCTCGCGGCACCGGATACCCGGCCCCCCCGCGTGCTTCGGTCCGAGCTCAGAACGCTCCGGCCACTCGACGTGGCCCGCGAGTCGAAAGGTGGTTGTTCCGATGGCAAAGAAGAAATCCATGGCTCGCGAGTTCGTCTGGTTGCAGTGCACCGAGTGCGGCGACCTCAACTACCGCAGCAGCGTCAACACCAAGGGCGGTCTCCCCGAAGGCCTCAAAGAAGGCCTCAGCAAGTACTCCCCCCGCCTCCGCAAGCACACGATCCACAAGATCAAGCGCAAGTAAGAAGGCAATGGCCAATGGGCAACAGGCAATGGGATCATCCCAAAGCCCGTCTCCGGCCCATTGCCCAGTGCCGATTGCCTATTCCCTTCTTTGAACGCCGGTAGCTCAACTGGTAGAGCAGCGGATTCCAAATCCGCAGGTTGCGGGTTCAAGTCCCTCCCGGCGTGTTCCTCATGACTGCGACCAACACATCACCGGCCGCCTCCCCCTCCACCGCCTCGAAGTCCTCGGCTTCGACCGGCTTGAGCATCTATAGGTACGGCCAGGGATATTGGGTCCGCACCCTCACCGCCATCTTCGTCGGCGTCCTCCTCTTCGCCGGCGCCGGTTGGGCCTGGAACCAGCTCGAAGCACTCAGCCTCCCCAAGGCCACCTGGAACCTCAAGTTCGAAGGTGCCACCGGCACCCCCACCCCCGGCCAGTCCATCACCTTCTTCAACGACACCGTCCAGCCCCCCCTCGAACTCGGCACCAGCTCCGCCGTCTCCGCCAGCTCCGGCGAACTCGTCGTCAAGCAGGTCGTCATGAACACCGCCCCCGGTGAGGACCGCAGCTACCTCATCAGCGAGGCCACCCGAATCCAGTCCGCCGACGGCTCCTTCAGCGCCGTCGTCACCGACCGCCTCGGCATCGAAATCTTCAACAAGGTCTACCTCCAGGCCGGTACCGCCGCCGTCATCCTCCTCGCCGGCGCCATCGGCATCTACTGGGCCGTCGCCGTCCGCCCCTCCACCGTCGACTTCCTCGTCGATACCGACGGCGAAATGAAGAAGGTCAACTGGACCACCCGCAAGAACATCATCGACTCCACCTGGGTCGTCGTCGGTGCTACCTTCCTCATCGCCGCCATCCTCTGGGTCTTCGACGTCCTCCTCTCCAAGTTCATGATCATCATCAAAGTCCTCGAGTCCTGATCGCCCCCCCCGGTTGGCCCCAACCCGCCGACCGGGATACGGTTCCCTCGCAGGCAACCCCCACCGCTCCCAAGAGAAGTTCCCTCAGGACTCTCGAGCAGTGAGGTCGGGAGGGTGGAACAAATCGGCTGTGCCCCCAGGCACCCGCCGATCTCCCGGTTTCGTTCTGACCGCTGGCTTTCCCGCCGCGACCGTCCCACGACGGAACCCGCGGCGAACACTGTCCCTTGGATCCGATTGCACGCGAGGTGAAGCATGGCCGACAACAAGACCCAGGTGCTCGACGGACGCCCCAACGAACGCGCCGATCTCCTCAAGGCCGACGAGCAGATCCGCCAGGACGGCATGAACTGGTTCGTCCTCCGCGTCGCCTCCAATAAGGAGCGCTCGGTCCGCGAGACCCTCCTCCGCAAGGTCCAGATCGAGGGCATGGTCCACCTCGTCGGCCGCATCCTCGTCCCCACCGAGAAGACCAAGACCGTCAAGGCCGGCAAGCAGCGCATCACCGAGACCATGCTCTACCCGGGCTACGTCTTCGTCGAGATGCGCCTCGAGCCCGACGGCCGCATCCCCCAGGACGTCTTCTTCCTCATCAAGGAAACGACCGGCGTGGGCGACTTCGTCGGCACCGCCGGCCGCCCCACCGCGATGAAGGACCACGAGATCGAGAAGATGCTCAAGGACTCCCGCAAGCCCGAGGACGAACCCTCGGTCAAGCTGGTCTTCAGCAAGGGCGAGCACGTGGTCATCAAGGAAGGCCCCTTCCAGAGCTACGAGGGCACCGTCGACGAAGTCCTCCCGGACAAGGGCCTCGTCCGCGTCCTGGTCACCATCTTCGGCCGCCAGGCTCCCATCGAAATCGAAGAATGGCAGATCGGCAAGTCCGAGACGGCCTGAACGGTCAGCAGTTGACCGGAACCAACGGCGCAGGGCAGGTGGACGGTCTTACCGACCGGGCCTTGAGCATCAGATCCAATCGATCAGCACGGCGCCGCCGCCGCCCGATTCGCCATCCGTGCCACCTTCCCCGGCTCGCAATTGGTCATCCAACTGCAGACGGGCTGCCGGGGGCGTACCACCGTAGCCTCCGAAACCGTTAGCACCCGGTTCCCCTGGTGAGCCGGGGAGGCGAACTTGGCCGGCGTCAGTTGAGCCTCCTACTCCGCCGTTGACCCCTCCGCCTGCGCCGCCTCCGCCGTTCGCGTCTGCAACGACAAGGGCACCATTCACCCGGATGACGCGGGACTCAGAGCCGGATGCGCCCGCAGTACCTCCGCTACCAACGACAATCTGAAACACCTCGCCGGGCACTAAGCCAGCGATGACGGTTTGGGCGAACGCGCCACTGCCACCGCCTCCCGGGTTGGTCGTGCGGGTTGAAGACGCACCTCCACCAGCCCAGACTCTGAATCGAACGCGTGTTGCGCCCGCGGGCGCGGTCCAGGATCCGCTCGAAGTGAACCACGCTTGGAACGGGACTTCCGCAACCGCGACTGAAGCGGACTCCATGATCGATCCGTCCGGGAAGACGAATCCTCCGGAACGGGAACGAATGGTGCCGCCGACGTCGAGGGTGTGCTGCGGATCGAAGACCGATCCGATACCCACCTTCATGCTCTGGGTCATCAGCGCGATAAGCCCAAAGCCGTTGCTCACGGCGAGACTGCCGGGTTCGATGATTCCTGGATTGGGGTTTGCGGTCGCACGAAAGCTCCAGAAACCACCGCTGGGAGCGGAGTTCACAAGAGAGATACCAGCCGCAAAGCCGGCACCCGTATCAGGCCGGCGAATCTCGAGTCCTGATCCTGGGGCACTCGTTCCGATGCCCACATTGCCGTCTTGGGCGACCGTGAGCAAGTTCAAGCCCGATCCGTAGTTGCCATTCCAGATCCGCAGCGCTCTCTGGCCTCCGTTCGTGTCGTTCGTCACGTGGAAGTTGTTGCCGGGGCTTGCATCCCGCCCGAGTTCGAGCACGCCTGCGCGCGTACCCACACGACCCGCAACATCCAACGCAACGACCGGATTGGTCACGCCGATACCCACATTGCCGGTGTCGTTCTTCACCACCATTGCAACTCCGCCGAAGGCGGATCCCCGAAACCGAAGAAACTGAAGATCGTCCGCAGTTGCACCGGCGCCACCCTGCACCGACATCTTCCAGAAATTCGCCGAGTTTGCGCTCCGCAGGAACTGCAAGCCCGCGATCTCGCCTTGTACGAACAACTGGTTCGTGATCCTCGCGCTCGGTACGGTCAGTTCTGCTAGAAATGAGTTTGGTACGTCAAGCCGCGGAATGTTCCCGCTCAGTCGTGCGTCAGCGATAGACCCGCTTGCGATGTTCGAATCGTTAAGACCAAACAGCCCTGATCCGGAGCCTGTGAACGAGTTGGCCGTGCTGGTGAACGTCGTGGCCCCGGTAAAGGTCTGCGTGGCGTCGGTACGAGCTACGTTCGGCGCGAGTCTGCTGTTCGGAAGCGTACCCGAGGAGAGATTCGCCGCGTTGGAGAAAAATTAGGGAGTCTGTCCACCGAAGCGGTTTGCGTCGAGAGCCAAGCTCGCGTAGGGTGCGCTCGTGATCTGCTGGCGTGTCCCGAGAGTGACGAACGTACCCGTTCCGGCTGGTGCGCGGACAGCGATCTCGAGCCACGCCTGTTGCCCCTGGAAGGCGACGGTCCCAAAATCTATCGGAACCGAGAAACGCCCAGATGAAACGGCGACATGGTCGGCCTGAACCGTGGTGGCAAGAGGCGAACCGCCAGTCTCGGTATTGAACAGCGTGAAACGGAAGTCCGCCGCGCCAGAAAAGAGTGATTGCTGGGACAGAAGCTCACCCTGATAGGTGAACCGCGAATCCTGAGCCAGCTGCGCGGCGGCGGTGCTCGCGAGTGCGCAGGCCGCAAAAAGGGTTGCACGCAGTCGACTCGGATACGGATGAGTCATTTGGCGATACTCCCAGTCGTGATGGGCTAAGCGAAAGGAGGACAGGACCTTGGACGTGACTTCAGAAGAAAAGCGTCCGCCCATCGATGGCGACGGCGGGCACGAGGCGGCCGCCGCTGTCGAGGACTTGGCCGCTGCGAACCCAGACGGAGTAGCTCCCGTTGTCTGCGCTGTTCCATGTTCCACCCGGGGCGGACAGCGTGTACTGAACGGTGTAAGTCCAGCGTCCGTTGGCCTGCGTCGGCGCTCGGGAGAGCAGCGATCCGATCGTGGAGAACCCGTTCGGGCCGCGGAGCTCGATGTCGCCCGCGCCCAGCGAGTCCCAGCTCATGGTCTGGCCGCTTGCGGCGGAGTACTGGACGGTGACCGTGGCGGAGCTTCCCCCATTGGCGACGACGAAGGACGTGAGCGCGGCACCGGGAGTGGTGAAGAAGAGGTTGTACGACCGCAAGGTGAGACTCGCGGTCCCAAAACCTTCCTCGTCAAAGACTTGGTTGGCAACCGTGGAGAGCGTCCACGTGCCGTTGTCGGTGTTATCCCAGAATCCGCTGGGGGCATTGAACCTGTACGTGGCGAGGAATTGGCCTGCAACCGGGGTTCTGGTGAGCATGGTTCCGACGAGCGTCGGGCCGCCGGGGCGACTGAGGGTAACGTCACCATTGCCAAGGCTTCCCCACGAGATACCGATCGAGGAGCCCGCGGCGTCGCGGTACCGAACGGCAACGTCCATGAAGGTTCCGCCGTCGGTCACGGATTCGGAGACTCTTTCGGCGGTGGGGGCGTTGAACCAGAGGTTGTTGGCCCAGATGGTCTGGGTCGTGTCGGGGAATGTGCGACCACCGGGCTGCTGGAGCGAAGCACCGATCAAGCGGAGGGAGTAGCCACCATTGTCGGTTGAGTCCCATGCCCCCAAACGGGCTGGGAAGTCGTAAGTGATGAGCGTCGAGTTGTCGCGCTGCACCGATGCGCCGATGAAGGTGCCGGGCTGCCAGAAGCCGCCGGGGCCGGCGAGAACGAAGTCACCGTTGCCGAGCGAGGAGTCGAGCAGGAACTGAGCGTTCGCGACCCGGAACGTGGCACGCAAACGGTTGTTGTAGGCGTTCGAAGGGTTGTCGGAGACCAGGAGTGACGAGAGAGTTGTTTCGCTGCGAGAGAGCGAGAGGCGGAGCGTCGGTAGTCCATTGCCGTCTAGACCGACAAAATCGGCGATACCGTCGTTGTTGAAGTTAAAGGGCGTGATGAACTCGCCCGGGGTCTTGATGGTCTGCGCGTCGCGGAACACTGCTCCTTCGCCCCCAGGGAGATTGCGGAAGATTGTCGTGGCTCTATCGCGTCCCGCGACGATGTCGATCCGGCCGTCCGCATCAACGTCGGTGAGGCTCAGCGAGGGACGGGCGTTGGTCTGGTACGAGGCGATGACTCCGGCGATACCGGAGAACGTCACGACACCGCCCGTCGTGGTGTTCTTCAAGACCGCAACGACCGAGTAGTCAAAGAATGTGTTGCTTGCACCGACAGCCAGATCAATCTTCCCGTCACCGGTAAGGTCGGCCGCCGCAATCGTGGCAGGGTAGTGGAGGCCTGTAAAGCTCGATTGCGGCGCGTAATCGGTGAACGTTCCCAGCGAGAGGCCTGGGGCGTTGTTGAAATGGAAGGAGACGATGCCCGCGTCGTTGCCGCCGGTGACGGCTACGTCGAGGTCGTTGTCGTTGTCGAGGTCCGCGAGCAGGAACGCGATGGGAATCGGTCCGGTTGAGAAGCTCCCGAGCGTGGAGAACGTGCGTTGAATCGGGTCGAAGCGGAGGACGTAGATCCGATTCTGTGTGGGCTGGAGCACGAGTGCATCGAGGAATCCGTCGCGATCGATATCGCCGGTCACAAGCCGCGTGAACGCACCGGCCCCGCCCGAGTCCGCGGTCCACCGGGTTTCGGCAGCCGAGTATCCACCCTCGGCGTTCGCGACCAGGAGGTTCAGTCTGCGGTTCGTGGAGTTGCCGTCGAGGACAAGGATGTCGTTCCGCGAGGAACCGTCGAAGTTGCCGATCGCGAAATCGACGGCGTCGGTTGTGCCTGTGTTGTCGATACGGTCGTAGAGCAGGTCGCTGCCGTTGTTGCGCAGGCGCATGACCTGGTTGTTGAACTTGAGGCCCACGACGTCCGGGTGGGCATCACCGGTCATTTCGGCCGAGAGCATCTTCTCGAAGCCGCTTCCGTCGTACACAACCTGTCGTGTCGTGGCGGCGAATCCGCCGTTGCCGATGTTGAAGAGTGTCTCGAACCCGCTGGCGTCGCGCACCGCTACCAAGTCGGGGGTTTCGCCACGATCGATACGAGCGAAAGTTGCGGACGTTGACGCTGAGCCGATGAGGGGAAGAGGTACGAGCCCCCCAGTGCCGTCGTTTCGCACCGGACGGAGTTGTGAAAACGAGTACTGTGTGACGATGTCTTGGTCGCCGTCATCGTCGAAATCGGCGCTGGTGAACTCACCCCAAGATCCGAGGAGTTGGTTGGTGGAGAGCGAAAGCGACAGCGCCTGTTGGGTGGAGTTATTGTTAAGATAGCCCAGCCCACCGGAACCACTGAAGGTGATCTCTGGGAGAGAGTTCCCGCCACCGATCATCTGTCCGATCCGAACGTTGAGTGTGGAGAACCCCAGCGACACGATGTAGCGCTGTGAGCCTCCGAGAAGCGTGCCGTCTCCGGTGTTGCGCAGCACGCTGATCTGCGATCCTTCCGCGACTACAACATCGCGGTGCCCATCGCCGTTGACATCGCCGACGGCAAAGCCCAGAACGCCGCCGCCACCCGCTCCGAAGACCTGTTCGGCCAGAAAGATCCCGTTTGCGGCTCCAAGCGCTACCGCGATAGAGGACAATCCGATTTCATACACC
>JBIKMF010000123.1:0-9941 GCA_044359425.1 Phycisphaerales bacterium | reverse complement strand
CGATATCGACCTCGTATCCGCACCCGATGGGCCGAGCGGGGTGCTGCGGCCGACGAGCGCGGCAGTCACGGTGAGCGGGGGTCGCGCGAACTTCACCTCCGCCACAGGCAGCGTCGAGTTCGCCGGCGATGCCGCCGAACTCAAGGACCTCCGCCTGAACGCGGACGGATGGTCGGTTGGCCTCCGAGGCCGCGTGGTATCGAACCCCGACGGCTCGACCCTCCGCGACATCCGGCTGGATCTCGACGCCGACTCGCTGCGCCCCGAACTTCGCGGCTGCCTGCCGCAAGGGCTGCGTGAATCCCTGACCGACCTCAAAGCCGAGGTCAAGGGCGCAATCTCGATCAAGGACGCTCCGCTCGAGTGGAGCACCTCTGCCCAAGGCATCGACACCATCACGACGACCAACTCCATCCGGATCGCGGGGGCAGAGGCGGATGTCGGCGCCGAGGTGAAAGAGTTCGCCGGCACCATCGGCGTCAACTTCAACCGCGTGGGAGAGGCCCCACCCCGGTACGACCTCACCATCAACGCCGAAACCGCCCACGTCAGCGGGCTCCGCGTCACCGAGGGACTGGCAACCATCCGCACGAGCGATGCCCCGGACGCGCCGAACGGCGTCACCCTCGCAGAGTTTGGCGGTCGCTCCCATGGCGGTCGCGTTTCCGGAAACGCCACGCTCGGCGCCAAGGACCAGGCACAGCGCCGCCGATTCGAAGCCAACCTCCAACTCGCGGACCTTCGATTTGCCTCCGTGCTCACCGATTTCCGCGAGCTCTCCGGCGAGCAGCCCCCGAAGGACGAAGACCCCACCGCCGCTCGCGGCATGCTCGACGCCAATGTCACCCTCTCCGGCTATTCCGGTGACATCTCCACCCGCCGCGGCCGTGGAACCGTCACCATCGGCGGCGGCCCGGTACTCAAGATGCCGCTCGTCGTCGCCCTCGTGCGCGTAAGCAATCTCCAACTACCCATCGGTGAAAGCGTGAACTACGGCGCGGTCGAGTTCTTCCTCGAAGGACAGACCGTTAACGTCGAGCAGTTCGCGGTGGAGTCGCCAAGCGTCGGCCTGTACGGATTCGGCACCGCGACGTGGCCCGACATGGCCCTCGATATGCGGTTCCGCTCCCGATCCCGTGCCCGCGTGCCCATCATCAGCGACGCGATCGAGGCCCTCCGCGGCGCCATCGTGCAGGGCGTCATCACCGGCACCGCCGCCAAACCAGAAGTCAGCGTGAGCACCTTCGCCGGCACCACCAAGTTCATCGGCCGTCTGCTCGGCCGCGACCCGACCGAGCAGGAACGCCGCCTGGAGCAGATCGAGAAAACCCGCAACGACGCGCGGCTGCGAGAACGCGACCGCGACGCCCAGATCGAAAGCCGCTAACCGAGCCTCAACCGCCCGCGTCCGTCTAGAATCCCGGCTCAGAAAGCAGGAACAAAGCATGGCACTCAACAACGACAACAGAGACCTCAAGCAGGAAGCCGCGGATTTCGCGGCAGCAGAAGCCGCCGGCGGACCGGTCAGCCCCAAGGCGACCCGCGCCGACGACCCCGACATCACCGCGCAGCTCGACAAGCTCGTAGAGGCCGTTGGCGGCAGAAACGGCACGTTTGAGTCCCGTCTGGTCCGCGACCTCATGCAGACCGCGCTCAAGCTCATCCCCGACGGCCGCGACACCGGCGAGCTCAAGCTCATCACCAACTCCGTGAAGGAGCTTCGCTACGCCTACCGGGTCTTCGGCAAGTACCGCGAGCCGCACAAGGTCACGATCTTCGGCTCCGCACGCACGCCCGAGACCCACCCCGACTACCACGCCTGCGTGGATTTCAGCCGCCTGATGGCCGCGGCGGGCTGGATGATCATCACCGGCGCCGGCATGGGGATCATGCGGGCCGGGCACGTCGGGCCCGGTCGCGCCTCGAGTTTCGGGGTCGCGATCCGTCTGCCGTTTGAGACCAACGCGAACGAGGTGATCGACGGCGACGAGAAGCTGATCCGCTTCCGCTACTTCTTTACACGCAAGCTCATCTTCATCAGCCAGGCAGAGGCCGTCGCTCTCTTCCCGGGCGGTTTCGGAACCCTCGACGAGGCGTACGAGGCCTTGACCCTGGTGCAGACCGGCAAGTCCACACCGGTTCCGATCGTCGCGCTCGAGGGTGCCGGCGGCGACTACTGGTCCTCCTGGGACCAGTGGGTCCGCACGCAACTCCTCGCGCGGGGATGGGTCAGCGAAGAGGACCCCAGCATCTACCACCTGGCCAAGGACCCCGTCGACGCGATGTCCTACATCGTGAAGTTCTACCGCAACTACCACTCGTCGCGGTACGTCGGCGACGACTTCGTGATCCGTCTCCGGCACGCGCTCCGAGCCGAAGACGTCGCAACCCTTGAGTCCGAGTTCAAGGTGCTGTGCAAGTCCGGCGGCTTCACGCTCCGCGGTCCCCTGGACGGCGAAGACGATCACCACGGTCTTCCTCGGCTGGTCTTCCAGCACACGCGACACAAGTTCGGCCTCCTCCACCGCCTCATCCGCAGAATCAACGACTTCGACCCCGCCCCCGCCCGCGCCTGATGGACCTCCCAACGGCCATGCCCGCACGCGTCCCCGCAGCTTTGCTCACGTTCGCGATCGCGACCACGCTCGCGGGATGCGGCTCGTCTCCAGAGATCCCGGCGGACGAGTCCCAAGCAACCGCCGACGCGCCCGCGGCGTTCAAGGGCCTGCGGCTCTCGAGCTGGACGATCGACGACCGAACCGCGACGACAGGCAAAGGACCATCCCCCGCCGAACTCGCGTTCGCCCGCATCGAGTCGCACGCGCAGCGACCCCTCCCGCTCGGCGCAGGAGCCGCTGACACCTGGCGGCGCGAAGGCGTGAGAGTCGTCGCGATCCCAAGGACCGAGGCCGATGCGCTCCGCGCGGAGCTCAAGCTCGCCGGCCCACTTCAGCAGCAGTTCTTCGGCGAGGTCCTGCGATGGACCACCGTTCACGCGGGCGCGGAGTCGGAGTTCGCCATGCTCCTCGACCAACCCGGCGGCCCGCTCCGCCTCAATGCCGGTGAGCTCCGGCTGCTCGCTCGCGCCTTCGTCATTCCCGGCGCTCCCACCGAGGACGGAGGAGTCCGGGCCGCGATGCGGCTCGACCTCGCGGTCCAGCACTTTGATCCCACGATCGTCCGCCCGGACTCGGTGGATCTGAGCGCAACCAGACGCCCGAACATCGAAGAGCAGGGCACCATCCTCCGCTCGCTGAGCACCAGCGCCGTGCTCGACGGGACAGACGTGCTGGTCATCCTCACCCAGCCACGCGAGGCGGAGGAACTCCCCGGGCCGACCGAGACGCAAGGCCCGCTGCCCGCTGCCCTTCCCCGGGTCGGCGACGCGCTCCTCACAGACTACTCAAGCCTGCCAAAGCCCCACGTCCGCACGATCCTCATGCTCGATCCCATCGTGCCGAGCAGGTACGAGCTGCCTGCGTTCTAGGGCCTGCCGCCGCCCGCACCGCAGGTGCAGGCGGATCCGCACTCACCCCAGACCGACCTTGCGTCACTTCGACCAATGCCCCTCGCCCCCGCACGCCGATGATCGCTGCGGCGTGGTATTGAAGGAGGCGGATCACACGCATGCTGAGGGTCCCGATTGTTCATGCACGGCCTGGCATGGTGCTCTCCATGCCCATCCATCACCCCGCGTGCCCCGCGGTCGTGCTGCTCCGCCCAGGCGCGGAGATCGATGCCTCGTCACTCCGCCGCCTCCGCGAGATCGGAGTTCCCGAACTCTGGATCCGATACCCGGCCCTGGATGAGCTCGCCGAGGTTGTGCACCCCGAGGTCCAGGGCTCCTGCCGCGATCTCGTCGGCATCATCGGCACCGCGATCGATGAGGTCGTCCTGCGTTCGCACGCGCGGCTCGACTACCCGTCGTACAAGCGCGGGGTCGTCGGCCTTCTCAAGCAACTCAGCGAGCACCCCAAGGCCGCGCTCTACCTGGGCGAGATGGTCGGCCCTCAGCGGCCCGCGCTCCGACACGCCGCGAACGTGTGCATGCTCAGCATCCTCATGGGTCTGAAGCTCGAGTTCTATCTGATCCGCGAGCGGTCGCGCCTCTCGGGGAGTTCGGCGAAGGAGATCTCTGGTCTGGGCGTCGGTGCCATGCTGCACGACGTCGGCATGCTCCGCCTGCCCGACGCGGTGCTCGCGCGCTGGAACTCCCTCCAGGACGAGTCCGATCCCGAGTGGCAGAAGCATGTGGTTCTCGGGTTCGACATGGTCCGCGGCGAGATCGACGCAACGGCCTCGGCCGTGGTGCTCCACCACCACCAGAAGTACGACGGCTCGGGCTTCCCCCGCAAGCGCGACCTCAACGGGATCGATCACAAGGTCGCGGGCTCGGAGATCCACATCTTCGCGCGGATCGTGGCCGCCGCGGATCTCTTCGACCGCCTCCGCAATCCGCCGGGTGGGACCGGGTGCATCCCCTCGGTTCGCGTGCTGAACGCGCTGCGGGCGGAGCCGTACTCGCGCTGGATCGATCCGATCGTCTTCCGCGCGCTGCTCGCCATCGCGCCGCCGTATCCGCCCGGCAGCCTTGTGACGCTCACGGGCGGACAGCGGGGCGTGGTGGCGGCGTGGTATCCCGAGTCACCGTGCCAGCCGCTCGTGTACCCGATCGGCTCGCTCGATGCCGAGGCCACCAAGCGTGCCCCGCGCAAGCGGATCGCACCGATCGACCTGCGGACCCGCACCGACATGCAGATCGTGGAGTTCGACGGGTTCGATGTCTCGAACGACAACTTCACCCCGACCTACAAGGGCGAGTTCGACCTCATCGCGTTCGCGAAGGCAATGGACAACCGCGCTTCCGTGCTCGGCGAGAGCCTCGAGGAACTTCGGCGAGTCGGCTGATTATTTCTTCGCTTCGGTGGGCTTGCTCTCGGCCGACTGGCTCTCGGCGGGCTTCGCGCCCTCCGCGGGTGGCTTGCCAGCCTGGCGTCCAGTGGCTGCCGCACCACCGGCTTCGCCCTGCGGGCGCTTCGCCTCAGGGGTCGCTGTGCCCGCGCCGCCGGACTCACCGCCCGCCGGCCTGCCCCGACCACCGGCCGGAGCACCGGGTCGCGATCCACCCTCGTTGCCGATCGGCTTGCCGTCGGCACCGAGCTTGTAACCAGCGGCTTCGAGCTGGGCGACATCCCAAGGCTGCGAAATGATCTCGCCCGGCGTGGGCTCGCGCAGGAGGACCTGATCGCCTTCGGTGAGGCCCGCGAGGATCTCGGCCGTCGTGTCCGACCGCCGACCGAGCTTGACCGGAACCCGTGTGAACTTGGTGTCGCGGGACTGGTACACAAACCGCACCGGCCCGTCGCTGAACACCGCCTGAACCGGCACGGTCAGCGTCGACGCGACCGAATCAATGATGACCCGGGCCTCGCAGCGCATCGACGGCTTCAACTGCGAATCGCCGATGTCCATCGCAATGCGCACCGTGTACTCGCGAAGGTTGGGATCACGCCAACCGCCCGTCTCCGCCATCACGCCAATCGACTCCACCCGCCCGCCGAACACCGCGCCGCCCGCGGCATCTACCTTGATATTGCACGGCATACCGGGCCGAATGCGACCCGCGAGGCTCTCGTGGACACGGATCGCCGCGACCATCTCGCTCGTGTCCGGCAGAATGAACAGAAGCTGGTTCGGCGAGATCCGCTGACCGATCTGCAAGGGACCTTCGGTCTCGCCCCAGCGGTTGCGATCGACGCTCGTGCCGTAGACCACGAGGCCATCCTGAGGCGCGAGGATCGTGGCCGAGTTGTACTGATCCTGAAGACGCTGCAGCCGACGTTCCGCGGCACGGTGCTGATCGATCGCGATGTCGCGCTTGCTGCCCTTGTCCTGAAGCTCAATCTGGTTGTTCAACCGGACCCGCTTGAGTTCCGAATCCGCCTTCTCGACCAGCGAGAGCTTGGACTTCTCGTCCTTGGGCGACTCGTACAGGAGGTAGGTCTCGCGCGCAAGCACGGCCTTCTGGAAGTCGGAAATCGCCTCGATGTACCCGACCTCGTCGCGATCCCGCTCGTCGCGGCTGAGGAACTCCTGATCGCAGAGCTCCTGGCTCTTCAGGTAGCGATCAGCGAGTCGCTCGAGCTCCACGGTCGCCCGCTGCACGGCAAGATCCCCCTCTTGGCGTTTGCTCTTGTCGTCGCCCTCTTTCCACTGGTTCAGCGTGAGGCGCGCGACGTCCAGATCAAGCTCGGCCTGCCGCAGCTTGCTGTTGTTCTCGTTGACCTGGATCTCGTACGCGTTTTCCGCGGAGACCTTCTGGGCCAGTTCGCTCTTGACCTTCGCCTGTTCTTCTTCGAGCTTCGTGAGAAGGTCCTCGGCGTTGATCTTGATCAGCACATCACCCTTCTTGACACGCACGCCCTCGGGGATCACCTCGAGAATCGTGGACTCACGCTCCATCGGGTTTCGGATCTCGACCTTGTTCCGGGCTTCCAGTTCCCCGTTCGCGGTCGTGGTGATCTCGAACGCCTTCTGGGCCGCCGCGAAGCGGTCCGCCGTGACCGTTCCCCCCGAACCCCGCTCGGGGCTCCGGGTGCTCATGACGCCAACCGTCACCAGACCTGCCACGGCCAAGAGTGCCACCGCCACCGTCTTGGCTTTGCCGGGCCGAGTTGACCGCCGGATATCGCTCGCCATGAACAAACCCCGAATCTGCCGACGAATGTCGGCGCTACAAGTTCTACTACTATAGACGCTCGACCTTTCCCAACCCGTCACCAACCCCAGCCCGCTCCCACTACCCTTGAGCCATGTCCCTACGAGCACTCTGCGACTCGGCCAGGTCCCGTGTTCTCTTCGTGACTGCCGCGCCGAAGGAGGCGGCCTCGGTCGCATCTGCGTTCGGAAAGCCAACGCCTGACCCCTGGCACCGCGTCGAACTCGCCAGCTGGGCCGAACTCATCGCCACCGGGGTCGGAAAGTCCAATGCCGCGGGGGCAACTGCGCGGCACCTCGACCCGGCCCGCCACCGCTACGTGCTGAACGTCGGGATCGCGGGTGTCTTGCCCGGAAGTGGCCTTCGACTGCTCGAAACCGTCGCGGGGATCCGCTCCGTCTTTGCGGATGAGGGTGTCCTGAGCCCGGAGGGGTACTTGTCGATGTCAGCCCGGGGCTTTCCACCCCTCTCCACCTCAGAAGGGGATGGAGTGACCTCGGACGGCCAACTCCTCGCGGGCCTCGGGATCCCCCACGTTCAGGCGATCGCCACGGTTTCCACCTGCTCCGGCACCAACGCCCTCGCGCGCGAGATCGTCACCCGCACCGGCGCGGAGGTCGAGGCCATGGAAGGAGCGGCGGTCGGGCTGGTCGCGAGTCGGTTGGGGGTGGGGTTCGCGGAGGTCCGGGTGATCAGCAACACGACCGGGGACCGCGGCTCTCAGCAGTGGGACCTTCCGGGCGCGTTGGCGGCGCTCCGGGAGTGGGTGGTCCGAGCGGGGGAGTGAATCAGGGTTATCGGGGCTCGATCCGCGGCTGTCCGTGCCAGACGGCATAGGACGCACGGTGTACCCACGACCTGAGCCCCCTCTGGTGAGGCGGTCAAACCTCCGAGGAGAACCGCCGATGAACCGACGAGCGACCGCGCACCGCGCGCGGGCTCGGAGTTCACAGAATGGGCCTGTCAGCACTCAAACGATTCGGACCGTTCGCCAAGCTGGGGGAGAAGCTCACCGCATCGGTAGGTGGGCAGGTGCGACATGCGCCCCCGATTGCCATCGACTTCGGGGTATCGGGCATGAAGCTCCTGCAGCTCGAACCGGGTGATCAGCCCAAGCTGGTTGCCGCGGCACACCTGGTGACCCCGGACGACTTGCTGAAGGACAACGTGAAGCGGCTGGACTATCAGCTGCAGAATCTCCCGAAGCTTGTGAAGCAGGGCGGGTTCAAGGGTCGGCGGGTGGTGTGCACGATCCCTGCGTGGATGACGGCGGCGAAGTGCCTGCAGGTGCCCAAGACCGAGGGCACCTCGATGAAGGACATGATCGAGGCGGCGCTCCCGGCGCAGCTGGGCGTGATGCCGGGCTCGATCGTGTATCGCTCGTTTGTCGCGGGCACCACGACGACCGGGATGACGGAAGTGCTGATCCTTGCCGCGGCGAGGGACAGCGTCGACAAGATCGTGAAGGGCTTGCTGGACGCGAAGCTGGAGCCGGTTGGGATGCAGAGCGAGTACACGTCGCTGCTGCGTTCGTTCGACCACATCACGCGACGGGACACGGACGCGAACCTGGTGACGATCATCCTGGATGTTGGCCAGGGCGCGACGAAGCTGGTGATCGCGAAGGGGAAGGAACTCGCGTTTGCGCGGCTGATCGAGATCGGCGGGCGTCATCTGGACGCGTTGGCGGCGAAGCAGCTCTCGTGCAACGAGGTTGAAGCGCGGCGGGCGCGGCACGGAATGTCCAACTTTGTGCCCGGCTCGGGGGCGAGCGAGACCGCGAACGTGGAGCGGGTGGACCGGCGGTCGTCGGGTTCTGGCAAGGGCTTGACGGACAACCTGCTGCAGCAGCCGGCGGAGGCGATGGGGCCCGAATCGACGGACCTTTCGGAACCGCTGGAGATCCTGACGGACGAGATTCTGATGTCGGTTCGGTACTTCACGTCGCAGCTCGGCGGGCGGAAGCCCGACCGCGTGCTGTTCGTGGGCGGCGAAGCGCTCTCTCGTGGCGTGTGCCAGAAGATCGCGAAGCAGTTGCGGACCGCGGCGCAGTCGGCGGACCCGGTGGCGTGGGTGGCGAAGACGGGCGCGGAACCGAGCGTGGGCGTGGACCTGAAGCAGCCGCAGCCCGGGTGGGCGGCGGCGATGGGGCTGGCGTTGAGCCCGACTGATCTGTGAGCACAACCCCGTCGCGGCGCGACGGGTGGAGGCGGAGCGACATGAGCAACCCATTCCGGCACCCGGGCGCATCGACCAACGGCTTCTTGCCGGCGGACTACGTGAACCGCAAGATCGAGACGCGGGCGAACCTGTTCACGCTGACGCTGTTCATGCTGGTCCTGGCGGCCACGGTGGGCACGTTCATGGTGACGGTGAAGCACCGTTCTGAGATCCGCGCCCGCGCGGAGCACATGGACGCGATGTACCGCGAGGAGGCCGCGAAGATCGACGAGCTGAAGCAGCTCGAGTCGCAGCGGGCACAGATGATGGAGAAGGCGGAGATCACGGCGGCGTTGATCGAAAAGGTTCCGCGGTGGGCGTTGCTCGCCGAGGTGACGATGCGGATGCCCTCGAACATGCGGCTCGACAGCTTCGCGCTCAAGAGCAAGCGGCTGGACAAGGTCGCGGACGCGGCAGCGGTCGCGAAGGCGGAGCCGAAGGCGAAGGTGAAGACGCTGACGGACAAGGCCAAGGGCCGCACGAAGAAGAAGGACGAGGCCGCTGATCGTCCGAAGGTGCAGCCGCCGCGGTTCGAGTACGGCTTGACGCTGTCGGGGACCGCGAAGGAGAACAACGAGATCGCGGACTACATCACACAGCTCAAGAAGGTACCGATGCTCGACAAGGTCGAGCTGATCGTGATCCGCGAGTCAAAGGAAGGCGGCTCGAAGAAGGACCAGCCGGAGGAGATCCTGCGGCGGTTCGAGATCTCGGCCGTGATCCGCACCAACGTGGACACGGAGGTGCTGGGCGCCTCGCTGCGGGAGGTCGTCGCACGCCGCACGGCCGAGACGACGGGTCGGGACGCCACGACGGCGAACGCCTCGGAAGGCCGGAAGGAAGGGGAGTAAATCATGAATCTCGGGCTCAGAGCTCTGCTCATCGTGATCATCCTGGCGACGCCGTTGGCGGCGTGGTGGTTCGCCTTCGTCCCGGAGAACAAGTACATCGAGGCCCTCTCGCAGGATCTCAAGCACAAGGAAGCGTTGCTCGAGACGCTCCG
>JBIKMF010000509.1:0-2634 GCA_044359425.1 Phycisphaerales bacterium | reverse complement strand
CCCCTTCGAGTCGATCGCGAAATCGTAAAACCGCGCCGTCGGCGATGGTGGTGCATGCTCCAGCATCCGCCGCACCCGCGCCGCCGCCGATTCGTCCTTCGCAATCAACAACGCAAACCCGCCCCCGCCCGCGCCCAGCAACGAGTACCCCGACAGCTGGTAACCCACCCGCTCGAACAACCGCGTCACCACCGGGTTCGTCGAGCCCGGGTCCAGCATCTGCTTCAAGTGCCAGTACTGCGAAAGGTGTAACGCAACCTCGTCCAGCGAGCCCGATGTGATCGCGTCCCGCATCGCCAACGCGCCGTGCTTCAGCGCTTCGATCGCGTACCGCGCCGCAGGCTCCCGATCCAGGTATCGCCCCACAACCTTCCGCAGGATGTTCCGCGCCAACCTCCGCTGCCCCGTGAAGTACAGCAAACACCGCCCCGACGCCTCCTCGCTCGCCAAAACGCCGTGATCCGGTATCGGGTCCACCCGCGGAATCTGATTCTCGCCCGGTGCCGTGTGCAGCAGCTTTACCCCAGGCACGACCCCGCCCGCCTGATCCTGCCACCCGCCCCCCGTGCTCATCAACTGCTCCAGTTGGCTCGCCAGGCCGATCACAATCTGCGGAAGCGGGGTGTGGGTCGTCACCCCCATCAACGCCGCGATCAGCGTCGCCCCCAGAATCGAACTCGACCCCATCCCCGAGCCCTTCGGCAACGCCGAAAACACCGTGATGTCCAGCCCCGCGCCAAACGCCTCAAGGTGCTTCGCCAGCGACTTGCCCTCCCGCGGCGTATACCCCATCAGCGTCAACGCAGCCTTCGGAAGCGCCGCCCAGTCGCTCGGATCCCCAAAGTTCCGCAACTCGTCCGCCGAACGGAACGTAATCGACCTCCCCAAGTCAATGCTGTTCAGCCGTATCGTCGGTTCCTTCGTCAGCCGACACACCGTCTGCAACGGATACTGCCCATTCAGCGTCACCGCGGCATTCACCACCGCGCCGCCCAAGTCCGTGCAGATCGGCGGCGTGTCCGACCACCCACCGGCCAGATCAATCCGCGCTGGACACGTCGCCCAGACAACCTGATCCTCAAGAATCCTGGGAAACTTGGGAGCAGGCTGAGCCCTGAACGGCGAGGACACCGACAGCCGCACCGCTTCAAACGCGGACTCTGTTGCCGCGGCAGCTGCCTTGCTCTCGCGGGCCTGTTCCAGCAGCCTCGCCGCCGCATGAAACATCCGTGCGCGAGCAGTGGGGGGGCGTTTCGCCGCTTTCGACAGCAGCAGCCGCGCCGCCCGCAGTGCATCCGCCTTGTCCTCCGCATCAAGCAGAATGTCCGCGGAAGACAGCCACGCGTGCGCATCCATCCGCTCCACAAGCCCGTCAAGCCGCGTCCGCCGCTCCACCTCCGCACGCCCCGCGAGCAGCCGCTCGTGGTTCACGTTGGCCATCAGCCACGAAATCGGCACGAACTCCTCGTCGGTCGGGATGTACCCGGAAACCAGCGTGTTCGCGTGCTCAAACGACTCGTCGAGCGTGCCAACCTTCCACAGCGGTACATCCCAGAGCGTCAACTCTACCCGCGAGGGGAACGGCACCGACTCGTTCAGAAACGTACCACCCTTGCCCAGCGGCGTCTTGAAGTAGTCGCGGTCGCCGAAAACAACAACCGCCCAGTCCTTCTTCCCGATCGGCAGAAACGTCATCCCGATCGACCGCGGCAGCCGTATCGACCGCTGAAGCTCCCCCGGCACCCCGACCACCACGTTGTCCCCGCCCAGTGCCGCGGGCTTGTTGATCACGGACGCCTCGATGAGCAGCGGCCCCGCCGTCTTCACCGTCTTGCGAAGCACCGAGTTGAGCACGAGACGTCCACTGCCCGCGCGGTCGGCGCCAAACCCCGGCCCAAGTCTCTCGAGAAGTTCACGCGTCGTCCCCACGTGCAGGAAGCGAGAGTTGGGCGCGAGCCGAACCCGACGCGTTAGCGACCCGACACGTTCCTTGAACGCAACGAGCGCACGCCGATGCGGCACACTCGTCGCCAAGGCGTCCGCGTAGTCGTCCGCGGATGAACTCGAAAGCACCGCCAGCAGAACATGCTCGTACAAGTCCAGCGCCGGAGACTTGCCCTCCACCGCAAGTGCCAGAAGCGACTTGTGCGCGCCAACCCTCACCGCGCTCGCCAGCCTCTCCGCTGCCTCCGGCGACAGGCTCACCACCCCCGTGTCAACCAGGACAAACCCCTCCGGGTCGATCGCCCCCGCCTCGCGAGCCGCCGCCAGCGAGGGCTTCTGTAAAAACGAACGAACGTGACCCGTCGAATCTGCGATGTACACCCCGTGCCGCGTCCCCGTGTCCGCCGTCCCGCGGAACGCAACCCCCACCAGATCATCCCCGTGCAGGTCCAGCCGCTGATTCGCGAGCGCGAGATACAGATCGCCCGCGCCAATCACCACCCGCCCGCCCTCGCCCAGCAGCGGAGCCTGAAAGTCCTGCAGGAGCAAATCAAACAGCGAAATCCCAAAGCCCCGATCGTCGCGCAGCGGCAGCGGCAGGAAAAGCTTGCCCTGCGCGGCATACGCCGGCAGCCTGCGCGAGTCGCCCCCAGAGTGGAGGATCAACACGCGCCGATCACGCAGCGTCCC
>JBIKMF010000508.1:0-2646 GCA_044359425.1 Phycisphaerales bacterium | reverse complement strand
GTGCTGCGGTTTGGGCTGGTGGCGCTCGCGCTCGCGGTGGTGGGGGCCCTCCTGCAAAAGCAACTCGAAGGCCTCGCGCCGCTCTACACGCACACCCTTACGGGGCGCGACTGCCACATCACGTGGCTGAAGGCCTCGGTGGGCGCGGTGATCGTCGGGTTCTCGATCATCGAGCTCTCGCCGCGCTACGACTCGCTGGCGTACGACCGGCGGTGGCTGCCGCTGGGCGGGGCCTTGAGCGGCTTCTTCGGGGGACTTTCGGGGCATCAGGGTGCGCTCCGCAGCGCGTTCCTGGTCCGGTGCGGGCTGTCGAAGGAGGCGTTTGTCGCGACCGGCGTCGTTTGCTCGGTGCTGGTCGATGTCCCGCGTCTGGCGGTGTACGGGAAGTCGTCGTGGACGCACCTCTCGGGGTCTGAGTCGATGGTCGGCCCGATCGTCGCGGGCTGCGTCGCGGCGTTCGTCGGGACCCTGCTCGGTGCTCGCCTCGTGAAGAAGATCACGCTGAAGGCGGTGCGGGTTGTGGTGGGTGTGGGACTGCTGCTGTTCGGGGTGGCGATGATCGGTGGGCTGGTGTGATCGCGACCAGCGATCGGGGTACCGGCGGCCTGGCCCGAACTCCCCCTCAACCGTACGCGTAGGATTGCCGAAATACCGACAAGGGACTGCCGCGCGACTTTTGGTCCGAGAAGATCGGGCCCGCCGGCATCCCAACCTCTCGACGGACTCACTCCATGGTCACTCCTCGTCGCGCTCTGGTCACCGGCATCACCGGTCAGGACGGCTCCTACCTCGCCGAGTTCCTGCTCGCCAAGGGCTACGAGGTGCACGGCATCATCCGCCGTTCCTCCAGCTTCAACACCCAGCGCATCGACGACATCTACGAGGATCCCCACCTCCCCAAGGCCCGCCTCAAGCTCCACTACGGCGACCTCTGCGACAGCAACTGCCTCAACGACATCATGCGCAAGGTCCGCCCCCACGAGGTCTACAACCTCGGCGCACAGTCCCACGTCCGCGTCTCCTTCGACATGCCCATCTACACCGCCGACACCGTCGCCATGGGCGCCCTCCGCCTCCTCGACGCCGTCCGCGATTTCCAGCAGGAATCCGGCCAGCAGGTCCGCTACTACCAGGCCTCCAGCTCCGAGCAGTACGGCAAGGTCGTCGAGACCCCGCAAACCGAAAACACACCCTTCTACCCCCGCTCCCCCTACGCCTGCGCCAAGCTCATGGCACACTGGGCAACCGTCAACTACCGCGAAAGCTACGGCCTCCACGCCTCCTGCGGCATCCTCTTCAACCACGAATCCCCCCGCCGCGGCGAGACCTTCGTCACCCGCAAGATCACCCGCGCCGTCGGCCGCATCAAGCTCGGCCTGCAGGACAAGGTCTACCTCGGCAACCTCGACAGCAAGCGCGACTGGGGCTACGCCGGCGACTACGTCAAGATGATGTGGATGATGCTCCAGCAGGACAAGCCCGACGATTACGTGATCGCCACCGGCAAGACGATCTCCGTCCGCGAGTTCTGCGAACTCGCCTTCGGTCACGTCGGTCTCGACTACAAGGAGTTCGTCGCCTTCGACTCGCGCTACCTGCGCCCCGCCGAAGTCGACCTGCTCCTGGGCGACCCCGCCAAGGCCAAGGCCAAGCTCGGCTGGGTTCCCACCACCACCGTCGAGCAGCTCGCCGCGATGATGGTCGAGTACGACCTCGAAATCGCCCGCCGCGAGAAGACCCTCCGCGACGCCGGCCACAAGATGCCCCAGAAGGCCGGGCACGACCAGTAAGCAAACCACCCAACCCGCCACTACCCACAACCCCCGCCCCGCGGGGGTTTTTTCGTCCACACGCCAAATCGCCCGCACGCACCCCGCCGCGCGGTACGCTCCCGCCGCATGCCCCCCGCACCTCCTCAGCCCCCCATCCAAGGACAACCCGCCGACACCCCTCGCGTCATCGTCAACGCGGTCCGGCTCTGGGTTGGTGCAGCACTCGTGTTCGTCGTCGCGGCGATCGCGTGGGCCGTGCTGCGCAAGCTCGACATCGTCCCCCGCACCGGGCTTTCCCGCTTTGTGACCCCTCTCTTGGGCGCGGCTCCCGTCGTGGTGTTCCTGCCGCTCTGGCACTGGCGCACCCGTCACCTCCGCCGCGCGCTTTTCGCGTCACGGTTCCGTCTCTGCACCAACTGCGCGTACGACCTCTCCACGCTTGGTTCAACCGGCACGTGCCCGGAGTGCGGCGTTGCCTTCGATGCCGCGGCAAACGTTGAGCTTTGGTCTCGGCAGGGGGCGCCGTACACCGAACCGGCGCCGCCGGGCTTTGTCCCTTGGTCGCCGCAGGAACCGACCGACCGGCGGGGGCAGAAGTAGATCCGAGCGTGGGCTCGCGGCAGCTTGCTCCACCGTTTCGTTCCGGGAGGTTCCTTCAAACAAAAAACCTCCCGGCGCGGGCCCGGGAGGCAGAGGGTACTGGAGCGAGGAGGGGTGTTACTCGCAACCGGGGAAGCCGATGCCGCTCGCGTCCCAAGCGCTGAAGAAGAGGATCACGTCGTCGCCGTCGACGCCCTCAGAGGCATCGGCGTCGGCGCATTCCGCGCCCGAGTCCCAGTCAGCGAAGAACGCGATCACGTCGTCGCCGTCGATG
>JBIKMF010000122.1:0-10021 GCA_044359425.1 Phycisphaerales bacterium | reverse complement strand
CCACCAGCAACCCCGGCGATTCCAGCGACGCCCGCAGCCGCGCCGGCCACTCAGGCTGCTGCCTCGCGATTTGCAGCGCCCCCACCGCCGGCGCGAGCTGCGGGGGGCCGAGTCCCCCCTCGTCACGCAGCAGCCATACCGCGACCGCCGGCTCCGACGCCGTCACCATATCCACCCCCTCCAACGCCATCTGTCGCCCCGAGTCTCGGAACTGCAGCGTGTGAACCACCGCCTGCGCGAAGGCCTCTCGCATCTCCGGCGACGCGTACGCCCACCGCCACATGCTCATCATCGCCGCCGTCGCGACCGCATCATCCACGTCGCGCGAAAGCCGAACGAGCAGCTCAACGTCGCGCGTCGACGGAACCGCCGTCCACATCGAGTTCGCCGCCCCGATCGCCAACGCCGCACCGAGTCGATCCGCGGCAACGGCCGATTCAACCCAGCCCTCGATGATCTGATTCGCACGCGATCGGGACCCCGACATCGCCCCCACCGACATCCGCAGCGACCGCTCCGCGGCTGGATCATTCACCACCTCAAGCAGCTTCACAACCGCATCCAGCCACGTGTCGTCGCTCATCGGGCGGAGCGATCGGTAGTGGATGAGCCTCGCGAGCGTCCACGCGTACGGCCCCCCTCGCTCGATTGCTGCGACAATCTGAGGCGCAAGACGATCAACCGCGTGCATCGTCTCGGGGCCGGGCGATTCCGCCGCGAAGCTCAGCAGCTCGGCCCCGGTACGTGCCGCGGGCTCAGGCCCTTCGATCATCGCCAATGCCTCGGGAAGCAGGTGCACCGGAAAGCGAGGAAGCCCCGCCGCGGCACCCGGCAGCAGGCGAATCCGATCGACCGCCTGATCCACAGTCCGAGCTCGACTCACGCTCTCCGTCTGCCGCCGCGTGTACCACTCCACCTGCCAATCCCAAAGCTCAAAGCGTTCGATCCGGGACGCCAGCGACCCATCCATCGTGCCCAACGTCGGCTGGATCAGCGTGTTCGGCAGCCACTCCATCCCCCCTATCAAAACCGTCGTCGGCACCGCGGCCTTCCATCCAAACGACAACACCCGACCCGTCGCCGACACGAAGTACGCCAACAACACGATCCCCACCCCGACCAACGCCAGCCGCCCCGATCGCCTCGTGCGGCCGAGTTCCCCCTCGCTCTTCGCGACCCGCCCGCACTCCGGGCACACGGTGTCCACCGCCATCGCCGCGAAGTCGTACCAGCACCCCGGGCAACGCCTACGCCCCTTCGCCGGATCAAGCCGCAGTCCGACGATCGTCACCGCGATCCCCGCCAGCACCACAACGCCCGCGCCGATAGTCCAAACGCTCATCCGATCGAACATCGCCTCGAGGTCGCGCCCCCGATCGGCCCAGTACATCCCGGCGACAAAGACCCCGACCCCGGCCACCATAACCACCGGTCCGCCCACCAACCCGCACCACTGCTGAACCCGTGTGTGCGGGACGAGCGTAAACCGCCGCAACTTCAACCACCCGCCCGCAACCGCCGACACCGTCACGGCCGTCACCGCCGCGCGTGCAAACAGCGTCGCCCCCCACAGAAGGAGAAACACCGGCAGCGGCAGCAGCATGAGCAGGATCACCAACCGAGTGTACCGGCACGCCCGCCGCGGGTTTCGCCGTCTCCTCCACCCGCTGCGACCACGCCCGGGTCCGCCGCCACATGCACCGATACACTCTCCGCCATGAACCCGACGCCCCTCCGCGCCCTGTGCCTCGTCCCCCTCTTCGCCCTCCTTCCCGGCTGCATCGTCCAAGAGATCCGCGACGAGATCAAGGGCGTGAACGCCAAGCTCGTCACCGTCGACGCTGGGCTCGCCTCCACCAACGCACAACTCGAACAAGTCAACCAGCGCCTCACCGGCGTCGGCGGCGGCCTCGACGCGACCAACGTGAAACTCAAGGACGTCGAATCCGGCCTCGGCCGCATCGACGCCACCAATCAATCCCTCGGCTCCGTCCAGGAACGCCTCGCGCTCCTCGCCTCCATCGACAAGTCCCTCACCCACCTCGATGCCCACCTCGCCGCGCTCCGCAAGACGATCGGCAAACTCGACAGCGCGATCCCCTTCCTCGACCTCGGCGGCGACGCCCCCATCGAATCCACCGCAACCCCCGTCGCCTCCGCCCCTCCCGCCGACGGCACCCCCTCGGCCACCGCAACCGACCAACCCGCCGCCCCCGCCCGCGACCCACTGATCGGCCCTTGGATCACCGCCCACCCCTCCGACTCCTTCGTCCTCCTTCTCCTCGCCGACGGCCGCTTCGTCCAGGAAACCGGCGACACCGCCCGCATCAAGCTGCGTGGCACCTGGAAGCGCACCGCGAACGTCATCAGCTTCCAGTGCGACGATCAGCAGAAGCCCGCCCCCGCCGGCTCTCCCGAAGGCACCCCTTCGGAGACCGTCCCCGGCCCCGCGTGGGAAGTCACGATCCTGCACCAAACCGCGAAGTCCCTCAGCCTCGACACCAAGAGCGGCCTCCGCGTCCTCACCCGCCCATAACACCGCCCGATCACATTTTCATTCATCGGCGGCAGTCAGGCCCCCGATTCCCGTTCTTCCCTAAGGCCCCCACACGGAGGCCCCGGAGATCCTCATGCTCGCACCTTGTCGTCAACTCGCCACCGCACTCCTCGCGACACTCCTCGTCGCGAGCTTCTCCTCCGCAACCAACGCGCAGAGCACCGCGATCACCTACCAGGGCCTCGTCCAAACCGACGGCTTCCCCGCGACAGGCCCCGTCGACCTCCGCTTCCGCCTGTACGACAACGACGTCAACGGCACCCAGCTCGGACCCGAGATCACCGTGCTCGCCGTCGACCTCGTCGCCGGCACCTTCAGCGTTCCCCTCGACTTCGGCGTCGAGCCCTACCTCGCCCTCTCCCGCCGCTATCTCGAGATCGACGCCCGTCGCGTCGGGGGCGAAAGCTACACCACCCTCGCGCCACGCCAGTTCCTCTCCGCCGCGCCGTACTCCATCAACACCCGGGGCATCTTCGTCGACATCCAGGGCAACGTCGGCATCCAGACCTCGACGCCAGCCTTCCCGCTCGACGTGCGAGGCGGCTTCCGCGCCTCCGGCGGACTCGTGAACGACGCCTCGAACCTCATCGCCACCGAAGCTCGCGGCACCAACCCGGGCTGGCAGTCCTTCGTCGCCGAACACAACGGCGAGCTCCGATCCGTGACCTTCCGCACCATCGCGCCCGCGCCGTGGACAGGTACGCTCCAAATCTTCAGTGGCCAAGGCACGGGCGGAACGGCCCTCACCGCCCCGATCACCATCAGTGGACCCGGGAGCCCCACCGCCCAATCCGTCACCGCCGCGATCCCCGCGGGCACAGCCCTCGCCGTCGGCAACACGTACACCTTCGCCCTCACCTCGCCGAACAACTTCACGCCGATGACGTCCAACGCCAACCCTTATCCACCCGGGCAGGCCAACAGCGGCGCGAACACCGACCTCTACTTCATCACCCAGATCTCGCCCACCGGCCTCCTCGTCAACGCCGACGGCCGCGTCGGCATTGGCACCGAAGCACCGACCTCCGAACTCGACGTTCGCGGCAACATCCGGCTGGGCTCAAACGGCCAGTTCTCCGCCGTCGCCGGCGAGGAAGAACTTCGCTTCATCCGAGGCTCCGTGGTTGCCACGCCGATTTCGGGCACCGGCTGGACGGCGCAGCAGTTGTTCCCCGGTCAGTTCAGGGTCACCTTCACAACCCCCTTCGCAACAGGCACGGTCCCGACCGTGGTCGTCACACCGACCAATGTCGTCGTCACGAACTTGGGAACCGTCACGCACCAGCAGTTCGACGTGCGCTTCGTCACAATCAGCGGACTCGACGCCGTCTCGGGCTTCAACTTCATCGTCAACGGCCCGCGCTGAGCTGCGAACCAAACGCGGCGACCGACATTCACGACGGCGGTTTCTCCACCGGCGTCGCTTCGCTCTCGAGACGCTCGAGTTCCGCGCGAATCGGCCCCGCGTGCATCGCTGGCAAATCGCCCCGCTCCATCGCCGCCTCTAGGCACTCGCGCCACCGAGGATCCGCTCTCGCTCGCGACAGCATGGACGCCAGGCCCTTATCGCTCGCCCTCGCTGGGTTCGCCTCGTCCATCAGAAACCAGACCCCACGCCGCGTAGGATCGTCACGGTCGCTCAGCCGCCACACCTCGCTCAGCCCCTGGCGGCCGACTTCCCGCCGCATCATCTGCCCGTCCATCGCCTCGCTCAGCGCCTGCAGGTACTCGCCGGTCATCAGGCCAGCCCCGACCAGCATCGCGGCATCGGCCACCCCGACGTCCTTGTCCCCCACCAGCCGCACCACGATCCAACCCATCCGCATGCCACCGGACCTTTGGGACATCGCTGCGACGCCCTGGAGCACCACCGCGGCGTCGAGTCGCCGGCTCACCTGCTCCGACTCGCTCCACCCCACCACCGTGGGCTCTCCGATACCGGTCCTCCCCACCAACATCCCGTACGCGCCCAACACGTTGTCCCGATGAGCACCCGGCGTCAGCGATCCGGTCGCGCGTTCGAAGAATTGCGAGGCCTCCTCGTCGTCAGGCCCGTGCACCGCGAGCAACTGCGCGGCGATGCGTCCCCGCACCCCCCCGGTCATCACCGCTTCACGCAGCGTCGCACGGATCCTGCTCACTTCAACGCCGATCCCGGAACTGCTGCTCATCATCGCCAATTGGAAAAACCGCAACGCGTACGTGGCACTCTGGCCATTGCCCTCCACCTCGCGCAGGGCGGTCTCGATCAACTGAGCTGGGCACGCTGTGTACCAGACACCGCTGTGCATCGAAACGCGACACGCCTCTTCCAACGAGTCCGCGCGCCGCAGCCGCCGCTCCACCTTCCGACGAAACCACCGGTCCTGCCACTCCCACACCCGAGCCCAGCGACCGTTCATCCGCTCGACGAGGGTTCCCGTGAACCCCGCACCCGCGGCTCCGCGGGGCTCGATGATCGCATCCGGCAGCCACTCATATCCCGCGATCAGCACAGTGGTGGGAATCACCCCTCGCACGCCCATCGCACGCGCGTTCGAGAGCCCAACCGGCGCGTACGACATCACCACCATGCCCAGTCCGAGCCACACCATCCCGCGCGAGCCGCGCGTCCGCAGCAGGTCCCGCTCACCCTTGGCCTGCCGCCCGCACTCGGGGCACGTCGCGTCCGAGGCCAGCATGATGAACTCGTACCAACACCCCGCGCACCTTCGCCGCCCGTACGCGGGATCGAGCGTCAACCCCGCCGTCGCGATGCCCAACCCCACCATCGCGATCCCCGCCGCCGTCAGCATCCACACGTCCAGCGCACGCCAGAGCATGAGGAGATCGTTCGACTTCTCCACCGAGAACATGCCGTAAAGGAAGCTGGTCACCGCCACCAGCACACACAGCCCAACCCCCGCCGCGGACTTCACGCGGGGCATCCGCGTCGGTTGGCGTCGCCGGGGCTGCACGCTCCGCTCCGCAGCACGCTGCTCCCAGAGCGACAACCCCACCCGCCACGCAAGCGCGAAAGCCCACACCACCAGCACCGTCGGCATTACGAGCAGGAAGACAACCATGCGTCACACTCCGGTCATGTGTGTACGGTCGAAGCTCCCGCATGGTTCACGCGTACCCGCCGCCGTTCGCAGCGAACTCGCGCACAAACGCCGCCAGCTTCGCGCACACCGCACGAAAGTACGCCTCACCCTTCGCCGCGCTCGACGCCCGCGGATCACCGATCCCCGTATCCGCCGACGCGCTCCGCCAGTGCCTGGGCATCCACGCCCATCCCTCGCGAAAGCCACCGGCCTTCAACCGCTTCTCCGCTCCGTCACCCGCCTCGCTCAGCGGCCGCACCAGATCCGGGCGGAGGTGCATCATGACGCTCGTCTCCAACTCGCCCGCGTGATCTCCCGGGCTCTCGAAGTAACCCTTCGCCTCCACCACCTGGTACCAGTTCACGACGCACACCGCGATCTTCACCCGCAGGGATAGCTCGCGCACGATCGCCTTGAACTCGTTGCCGCCGTGACCGTTCAGCAGGACAAGCTTCGTGATCCCCTGCCCCGCGAGCGACGCGGCGATGTCCGTCAGCACCGCCAGTTGCGTTGTCGGGCTCATGTTCACGCACAGCGGAATGTCCATCTGCCCGCTCTGGCACCCGAAGGGCACCGCGGGCAGCACAATCACCTTCGTCCCCGACTCCCACGCCAACCGCGCCGCCTCCGCCGCGATCCCCTCCACCTGGATCGTGTCGGTCCCGTACGGCAAGTGGTAGTTGTGCGCCTCGGTCGCGCCCCACGGCAGCACCGCAACCTCGAAGCGTGTCGCCTGCACCTCGCGCCAGTTGCTCTCCGCGAGCATGTACGGTCTTGCACTCATCCCCACAGTGTACAGACTACCGGGGAACGCGATCGTTCCACACCGCCGCCGCGGCAGCGTCACCCCTGGCCTCAAAGAGCTTCGCGAGATGCCTCGCGCACACGCCCGCGTTGTCCGCCTCACCCCGCGCCATGCTGTTCTCGTACGCGCGCACCAACTCCCGCTCTGCGTCCGCGAGCCGCCCCGCGATCACCAGGGCACGGCCGTAGTTCCGACGCACCACGGACTCCATCGATTCGAACCTGCCCTCTCCCACGCGCGAGAGAACCGACTCCAAGACCTCAACAGCCCGCACGCCCTCGCCCGCCTCGATCAACGTCGTGCCAAAGTTGTTCGTCGCCTCCAGCGTTCTGCGGTGCTCACGCCCGAACGCGCCCTCGTAGTACGCGACTTCGTCCGCATACGCCGCGATCGCCTCCGCGTGCCGCCCGAGACCACTGTTGGCGCTCGCGACCATCAGCCGCATGCGATGCCAGAACTCGTGTTCTCTCCCGAGCAACCGCTCGATATGCCCCAACGCCTCGCTCGCGATCGCAAACGCCTCCTCGAACCGACGCTGCCGGACGTAGAACGCCGCGAGCCCGTTCGCCTGATCGAGCGTCGTCGGGTGTGACCACCCCAGCCCCGCCACACTATCGTCGAGCAGCGACTTCATCATCGCGAGGGACTCCTCCGTCCTCCCCGCGCGCCGCAGGTTCTCCGCCAGATTGCTTCGCGTCGTCAGCGTCGAGTGATGCGTGGGCCCGAGCGCCACCCGCATGTCCTCCACCAACTCCCGCATCATCGCGATCGCCTCGTCCGGCTTCCCCTGCTCCGCCATCACCATCGCGAGATTGCCCCGCAGCGTGAGCGAATCCAGCGTACCCGAGCCCGGCCCCCCGCCTTCCCCAAGCCACCCCTGCGCCGCCAGCACCCGCCGGAGCAGCACCTCCGCCTCAGCGTACGCGCCCATATCCGTCATCACTCCGGCGAGATTCGATGTCGCGTCGAGCGTGACCTGCGACCTCGCTCCGAGCACGCGCTCCGCAACACGCATCACCTCGCGCAGCTCCGCCGCAGACTCCTCGAGCCTCTGCACGTCGTGCATGCACTCGGCCCGCACACGCCTCGCGACAAGCGCGACGGCGTGCTCATCGCCCAGTTCGTCTTTCGCCTCGGCGTACGCCGCGCTCGCCATCTGCATCGCCCGGTCCGCCTCGTTGAGCCACCGCACGCTGTTCGCCGCCATCACGCGGTCCAACATCGCCCCGGGCCGATCACCCACACGACCCCGCAGCTCCGCCGCCCGCGCGTAACTCGCCTCCGACCTCGCATACTCCGCAACCCCGAACAACATCGACCCCAGCGCGGTCCGCACATCCGCTTCTGTCGCAGGCTGTTCCCGCATCTCCGTCACCAATCTCGCCTCGACCCCCCCGATCGCCTCGAGCAGCGTCACGTTCCGATTTCCGAAGTTCGGATCGGCTTCACCGATCATCCCCAGCAGCAGCGCATTCACCGCCTTCGCCCGGTCACGCTCCTCCGCAGCCTTCGCGAACCCGACCGCGAGCGACGCCGCCGCCACCAGCCCGCTCGTCGCAACAACCGCCGCTACACCGAGCCCGAGCCTGTGCTTCCGCACAAACCGCCACGCCCGCTCGCCCGACGTCAACCGCCGCACGCTGATCGGCTGATCCGCCAGCACCCGCTCGAGATCATCGATGAACGCCTGGAGCGACGGGTACCGCCGTTCCTTCTCCCGCGCCAGCGCCGTCATCACCACGCGCTCCAGGTCCCCGCGCGCCGACGGCGCAACCGCACCCAACGGCCTCGCAACGCCCGACGCCACCTCCCGCAGCACTTGCAGCGGCGTCTTCCCCTCAACATCAAACGGCAGCCGCCCCGCGAGCATCTCGTACAACACCACCCCAAGGCCCCACACGTCCGTCCGCACGTCGACGTCCTCGGGCTTGCCCATCGCCTGCTCCGGGCTCATGTACCCCGGCGTCCCCAGCAGGCTTCCCGCCGTCGTGTGCCAACTCCTGGCCGCGCCCTCGCCGATCCGTGCGATGCCAAAGTCGAGCACCTTCGGCTCGCCCGTCGCCGTCACGAGGATGTTCGATGGCTTCAGATCCCGATGGATCACCGCCCTCTGATGCGCCGCCTGCACAGCGCCGCCGATCTTTACCGCCAGCCGCACCGTCGCCTCGCGCGTGAGCCCCCGCTCACGCACAAACCGCGTCACCGCCACGCCCTCCACCAGCTCCATCGCGATGAACGGCATCGCCACGCCGCTCTCGGCCCGATGCACGCCCGCCTCGTAGATCCTCGCCACACACGGGTGCTCGATCCGCGCCAGCGCCGCCGCCTCCAACCGAAACCGATCGCCCCCGTCCACCATCGGCAGCGAAGACCGCATCACCTTCAGCGCAACCGCCCGCTCCGGATTCTGCTGCACGGCCCGATACACCACCGCGCTCGCACCCTCCGACACCACGCCCTCCAGCCGATACCTCCCGATCATCGCCCCCGCGGCAGGGCTCTGCACCGCCCCACCCAACCCCAGCCACACGTCCGTCTTCTCCGACAACACCGCCCGCGACCTCGCCGATGCTCGCACCAGCGACCTCGCCTCCACCATCAACCCCTCATCACCCCCGCTCAACCTGCGCAGCAAGGCCTCCCGCTCCGCCTCCTCCGCGTCGAGCACCTCCGCCACGATCTGTTTCACCCGGTCCCAGCCGGGCGGTGTGTGCGCCATCGTCGCCTCCGAGCCCCTACTCGCCCTCTATGCGACGAAGCAGCCACGCACGGGCAGCCACCCAGTCGGACTTTACCGATCGCGCAGACCGACCCACCAGCTCCGCCGTCTGCTCCACCGTGAGCCCCGCGAAATACCGCAGCATCGCAACCTCCGCAAGCACCGGATCAAACGCCCGCAGTTCGGTCACCGCTTCATCCAAATCCACCATCGCCTCCGGCTCCGCTCCCGCGAGCTCCTCCTCGACGCCCTCAAATCCCTCCCGCCGACGCCCGCCCCCGTGCTTGTGCCTCGAGTACCGCCTCGCCCGCTCGACCAGAATCCGGCGCATCGCCTCCGCCGCCGCCGCGAAGAAGTGCCGCTCGTTCTCCCACGTCGCGCTCTTGTCCGCGAGCAGCCGCAGATACACCTCGTGCACGAGCGCCGTCGGTTGCAGCGTCAGTCCCGGCCGCTCACGCGACATCTGCTGTTCCGCAATCGCGCGAAGCTGCGCATAGACAACCGGGAACAACCCGCCCGTCGTGGACGCACCCTCTCCCCCGCCCCCGCCCGGAGGCTCATTGCCATCATCCGAACTCGCGTCACGCCCGCTCATCGCTCAATCGTCGCCCTATCCACAGCCTCACTTCAACCCAACAACACCGCCAACCCCCGACCCGTACCTCCACGCCCACGCCATTCCCGCGAACCCCGCCAGCATCGTCCCAGAACCTCGCGCTTCCGCCAACCCCCCAAACACACACCACACCCAAGGCTTTCCTTGCAGCCCATTCCTCCCCTCAGTACGCTCCGCAGATGCAAGCGACCCTTCGATCGTTCGCACTCGCGGCCGTCCTCATGTGCTTCTCACATGC
>JBIKMF010000121.1:0-10027 GCA_044359425.1 Phycisphaerales bacterium | reverse complement strand
GCAGCGCTCGGCGAGCGGCAACCCGCGCTCGACCGTGGCGACGACGACCGAGATCTACGACTACCTGCGCCTCCTCTTCGCGCGCTGCGGCAAGCCCTTCTCGTGGGCGCCCACCAAGACCAAGAAGGACGGCACGGTGACGGAGCGATCGGGCGTGGCGATCGCCGCGAGCAACAGCACGCAGATCGTCGACAGCATCATGGGGCGTGCGGAGGGGACGAGGCTGATGGTGCTCGCGCCGGTGGTGCGCGGGCAGAAGGGCTTCCACCGCGAGAAGCTGGAGGAGCTGTCGCAGCAGGGTTGGACGCGGGTTCGAGTAAACGGCAAGATCCTGGACCTGCGCGACGTGCTGAAGGAGCCCGGCGAGAACCCGCTGGACCTTGGCCGCTACGAGAAGCACACGATCGAGGCGGTGATCGACCGCCTGGTCATCGGGGCCGAAGCGCGCCAGCGCCTTGCTGAATCGGTGGAATCGTCCATCAGGCTCGCGGACGGCGCCGTGATCATCACCGCCGAAACGACGGCCAAGGACGGGGCCGCGGAGTGGAGGGACACCGCGTACTCGACGAAGTTCGCCGACCCGGAGCGGCCGGAGTTCGCGCTCGAGGAACTGAGCCCGCGCCTGTTCAGCTTCAACTCGCCCTACGGCGCGTGCCCGGGGTGCAGCGGACTGGGAACGATCCTCGAGTTCGACGAGGTCCTGGTTCTGCCCGACGCGACGCTGAGCCTCGAGAAGGGCGCGGTCGCCGCGTGGAACAAGAACGGCCCGGTGCGGGCGTGGTTCAACCGCAAGCTGCGGAAGTTCTGCAAGGAGTTCGGCGTGAGCTTCGCGGCACCGGTTGCGACGTTCAGCGCCGACGTGCGTCACGCGTTGCTGCACGGATCCCGCACGAAGGATGAAGTTGCGAAGTACGGTGGGAAGTTCGAGGGCGTGATCCCCAACATCGCCGAGTGGTGGAAATCGACCGAGAACGAGGGCGTGAAAGAGTGGCTCGGGACATTCCTCAGCCAGAGCCCGTGCAAGACCTGCTGCGGCGACCGGCTGCGCGTCGAAGCGCTGCACGTGCAGATCGAGAGCACGCACAAGGCCGACACCTCCGCGCGGTCGGCCTCGGTGATCGGCCGGCCGAAGCAGAACGGCACGATGCTGAACATCGCGGAGTTCTCGCGCCTCGCCATCACCGACGCGGTTGATTTCGTGTCGGGCCTGGTGCTGAGCACCGAGCACCGCGTGATCGCCGAACCGATCCTCAAGGAGATCCAGAACCGCCTGCGGTTCCTCACCGGCGTGGGGCTCGAGTACCTGTCGCTCGACCGCAAGACCGCCTCTCTCTCGGGCGGCGAGGCCCAGCGCATCCGGCTCGCGTCGCAGGTGGGCAGCGGGCTCGTGGGCGCGTGCTACGTGCTGGACGAGCCGACGATCGGTCTGCACCAGCGCGACAACGACCGCCTCATCGCCACCCTCCGCCACCTCGCCGACATCGGCAACACCGTCATCGTCGTGGAGCACGACGAGGACATGATCCGCGCGGCGGACCACGTGCTGGACGTCGGACCCGGCCCGGGCGTGCACGGCGGACGCATCGTCGCGCAAGGCACGGTGCAGGAAATCTGCGACAACCCCGCCTCCCTCACCGGCGACTACCTCTGCGGCCGCAAGTCGATCGCGGTCCCGAAGCGGCGGCGCGAACTCAGCGAGAAGAAGGCGATCGTTATCAAGGGCGCCTCGCAGAACAACCTCAAGAAGGTCGACGCGACCTTCCCCCTCGGCGGGCTGGTGTGCGTGACCGGTGTGAGCGGGAGCGGCAAGTCGACGCTGGTGAACGACATCCTGCTCGAAGCCGCGAAGCTGGAGACCACCGGCGGCCGGCACAAGCCCGGCGCGCACACGTCGTTCAAATGGCCGAAGCAACTCGACCGCATCATCGAGGTCGACCAGACACCCATCGGCCGCACGCCCCGCAGCAACCCCGCGACCTATACCGGGATCTTCGACGACATCCGCTCGGTCTTCGTGCAGACGAAGGAGTCCAAGATCCGCGGGTACAAGCCCGGGCGGTTCTCGTTCAACGTCTCGGTGGAATCCGGCGGCGGCCGGTGCGAGGCGTGCCAGGGGCAGGGCGTCAAGAAGATCGAGATGCACTTCCTCCCCGACGTGTACGTCGAGTGCGAGGTCTGCAGGGGCAAGCGGTACAACCGCGAGACGCTCGAGGTCACCTACCGCGGCAAGTCGATCAGCGACGTGCTCGACATGACCATCGAGGCGGCCCTCTCGTTCTTCGAGAACCACCCGAAGATCCTCCGCTACCTCCGCTGCCTGCACGACGTCGGCCTCGATTACATCCAACTCGGCCAGCCCTCCACCACGCTCTCAGGCGGCGAGGCCCAGCGCATCAAGCTCGCGACCGAGCTCGGCAAGGTCGGCGCGCCCGCCGGACCGGCCATCGACCCCGAGACCGGCGAGCCCGCGCAGCGCGAGGCGAGCGCCTACGGCTCCACGCTGTACGTGCTCGACGAACCGACAACCGGTCTGCACTTCGAGGACATCCGCAAGCTCATCGAGGTCCTCAACCGCCTCGCGGACGCGGGGAACACGCTCGTCGTCATCGAGCACAACCTCGACGTCATCAAGTGCGCGGACTGGATTATCGACCTCGGGCCCGAGGGCGGCGACAAGGGCGGCACGATCGTCGCTACGGGCACGCCCGAAGCGATCACGAAGGTCAAGGCCTCGCACACCGGGCGGTACCTCGCGCCGATGCTCCGCAAGTAGCCCCTACTCCCGCTTCGGCAGCATCGCGCACACCACCAGCCCCGGCATGTACAGCAGTCCCACCCAGAACACCACCTGCGCGGGGCCGCCCGCCGCCGTGGTCAGCGACCCCGCCGCGAGCGTGCCGATCGCCGCGGCGATGCGGCCGAAGTTGTACGTGAGCCCGGCGCCCAGGGTCCGCAGCAGCGTGGGGAAGAGCGGGGGCACATAGAGCGGGAAGATCCCGAAGAGGCCAAGGCCGGTCATCGCGTACGCGCAGGTGATCCAGTAGATGTTGTCGATGGTCGGCTGCGTGCGGAAGCCGACGCACAGCGTGATGAACGCGAGGGCCATCAGGATCCCGAACGCGAGCCGGGGGCCGAACTGCTTCATCAGGAACGTCGCGATGAAGTTGGCGACGATGTTCGCAATGAAGTAAACCACCGTGATCCGCGTCTTGAGCGCCTCCTGGTCGTGCTTTGCCAGCGTCTTCACGTACTCCATCTTCCCGATCATCTGCGGCGTGAAGAACAGGAACGCCCACACCACCGTCAGCGCGATCGAGATGTGGATCAGCAGCAGGATCGTCGTCCGACGCAGCGCCGGCGAGAACAGGTCCGCGATCCGCGGCTGCGGGGCCGATCCCGCGGCATCCGCCCACTCGGCCGGCTCGGGCACCGCGTGCCGGATCCACAGCGTCACGAACGCGGGGAGCACCCCGACGAGGAAGACGTACTTCACCTCAAAGTGAGCCGTGATCCACCCCGCGCTCATCGTCGCCGCGATGCAGCCCAGAATGTACCCCGACTGCAGCACCGCGCTGGCCCAGTCCCGGTGCTTGCGCGGGAGTGTCTCGGCCACGAGCGCGGAGCCCGCGGCCCACTCGCCGCCGATGCCCAACGCCGCGAGGAACCGGAAGATCAGCAGGTGCCACCAGGTCGTCGCGAAGAACGAGACACCGGTGAAGATCGCGTACATGAGGATGGTGATCGTGAGCGTGCGCGAGCGGCCGAGCCGGTCGCCGATCCTGCCGAACACGACCCCGCCGCACGCCCACCCCAGCAGAAAGACCGCCTGGATCAGCGCGGCCCGCGACTGGATGAGCGAGAGCATCGTGGACTTGGCCTCGTCCGGGGTGACGCCGTGCTCGTTCGCGATGAGCTGCGTGACGAACGGGATCGCCACCATGATGTAGAGGTAGCCGTCGAGCCCGTCGAAGGCCCAGCCGAGCCACGCCGCGATGAGGGGACGCCAGGATGTCTTCTGTTCTGCCGCGGTGGTCATGCGGCGAGAGGATACCAAAACGCGTGGGATTCAGGCGGCGATGGACGCGGCGCGGTGTTCGCCGAAGCGATCGGCCACGCTGCAGACCTCGGCCTCGCAGGCGAGGAAGGCGTCGATGACGCAGGGATCAAAGTGCGTGCCGCGGGCGTTGAGGATGATGTCGCGTGCGACGTGGTGTTCGTGGGCGGGCTTGTAGACGCGGCGGGAGCGGAGCGCGTCGTACACATCGGCGACGGCCATGATGCGGCCGGCCAGCGGGATCTCGTCGCCGCGGAGCGAGTTGGGGTACCCGGAGCCGTCCCACTGCTCGTGGTGGGTGAGCGCGATATCGCGGGCCATGCGGAGGAACTCGGCGTTGGGGTACATTTTCAGCGCGTCGCCCAGCGTGTCGGCGCCGATCTGTGCGTGCTGCTTCATGATCGCGTACTCGCGCTCGTCGAGCCGGCCGGGCTTGAGCAGCACCGCGTCAGGGATGCCGACCTTGCCGATGTCGTGCAGCGGGCTGGTGAGGTACATGAGGCGGATGAACTGCGGCGAGACCACCAGCGAGTACCGGGGGTTGCGGGACATGGCCGTCGCGATCAGCTTGCAGTAGTTGCGGACCCGCTCGAGGTGCGCGCCCGTCTCGGGGTCGCGCGACTCGGCCAGCTTCGCGAGCGAGAAGATCGTCAGGTCCCTGGTCTCCAGAGCCGTCACGCGCTGCGCGACCCGTAGCCGAACCGCGAGCTCTTCGAGGTTGAACGGTTTGGTCACGAAGTCGTCCGCGCCCGAGTTCAGGCCGGTGATCAGCGACTCCGGATTGTTGTTCGCCGTCAGCAGGATTACGTACACGTAACGGTCAAGGGCCGCCGCACGGACGTACGTCGCCAGTTCCGGGCCCGACATCCCCGCCATCTGCCAGTCTGTGATCACCACGTCCACCTCGCCCGCGGCGATGGTGGGGATGGCGTCTTCGGCGGAGTCGGCCTCGATGGCGAAGTGTCCCTCGTCGTCGACGACCGCGCGCACCAGCGCTCTGGAGACTCGGTCGTCGTCAAACGATCAGCACCCGCATGAACAGGCTCCATGGGCCCTACAGGCCCTTGGTCCCATCGGGCGTCCGCCCCCCCTACTTCGGTCGGAGACGGGATGTCCTCAATCATGCCGCAGCGCGACGATCGGGTCTTGCGCGGCCGCCCGCCGGGCCGGATAAAGCCCGAACACAAGGCCGGTCAGCGTCGCGACCACGAAGCTCAGGATGATCGACCACCCGGTGACGCTCGTAGGCAGCGAGATCCCCGCCGGGAACCACGATCCGATGTACGGCAGCTTCACGAGGTTCGGGACCACCCAGCCCAGCAGCACGCTGCCGCCCACGCCCAGCCCCACGCCGATAAGCCCGCCGATCATCGCGAGCGCGCCGGTTTCGACGAGGAACTGCGTCAGGATGTTGCCCCGTGTGGCGCCGATCGCGCGACGGATACCGATTTCACGCGTGCGCTCGGTGACCGAGGCGAGCATGATGTTCATGATGCCGATGCCGCCCACCAGCAGCGAGATCGCGGCGATGCTGCCGAAGACGAGGTTGTACGTCAGCGCCTCTTTCTTGGCGGCGTTGAGCAGCTCGTAGGGCACGATGATGCCGACATCGGTGAGGCCCGGGTGTCGCGAGGCGAGCAGGCGGCGGAGGCGCTCGGCGTCCACGATCACCCGCTCGCGTTCGGGCACGGAGAGGTAGATCTCCGACACCTGCACGTCCGAGGACTGGAAGTTACCCGACTCGCGCCGGGTCACGGTGTCACCGAAGGTTGCCCGCGCGGTCGTCATCGGCACGTGGGCGTCGAGGTTCATGTCGCGCCCGACCATCGAAGCGCCCGCGCCGCCCGCGAGCCCGATGGGCTCGAGCACGCCGATCACCGTGAACGGCTTGGCGTCGATGCGCAGCGTCTGGCCAATGGGGTCTTCCAGCGGGAACATCTTCTCCGCCACATCCGCCCCGATCACGATCACAAGCGACTCCTGGTCCATGTCGGACTCGGAGATGTACCGGCCGCGACCGACCCGCAGGTTGGCCACGCGCAGCAGGTCCGGCGTGGTGCCGAAGGCCTGGCTCGTGCGGCGGAGTTCGTTGCGCAGGATCTGGCCCCCCACTTCCTTCAACGGCACGATCGCGTCCGCGTCGGGGAAGTTCTGGCGGATGACCTCGAGGTCGTTGCGGGTGATCCCGAACCGGATCGTGAACGACGACCGCCCCGAGCTCTGCCCCTGGTTCGCGACCTCCGGCGGCTTCTGCGAGCGCGCGATCACGTTCCGCGCGCCCAGGGCTTCGATGCGCGACAGCGCCTGCTGCTTCTTCCCCTCGCCCAGGCTGCTCATGATGATCACGGCCGCGACACCGAAGATGATGCCCAGCGCGGTCAGGATCGAGCGCAGCATCCGCAGCCGCAGGTTCCCGAACGCGAGCAGGATGATCTCGAACAGAAACGCCATCTTTACTCCCCGGTTCTCAGGAACCGCTCAACCGAACGGGACCGGCGGCCGAATGGTACGGTGTGAACCAGCCCGGGGCCGAGTGACCCCGCCAGAGAGTGAACATGCCGCAGAGAACCACGGGAAAGCCAGCGGGAGTCGTCGTCGGTGCCGAACACGAGATCGATCGTGGGTGGGCCTACGACATCACCGTGACCTGGACCGATGGCTCGATCACCGAGCACGTCGTCACCCTCTCCTGGGCCGATCACCACCACTGGTGCGGGGGTGCCTCGGCTCCCTCTCGCGTCGCCGAGGCCGTCGTGCGTTACGGGACGCAACGCGGGTCCTTCCCCGCCGAGTTCGACTGCGCGACCGTGCGCCGATGGTGCCCCGGCCTCGACGCCGAACTGCACGAGACCATCTGACCGCCCGTCACTGCTTCTTCATCGCAAACACCAGCGGCTCACGTGTCTTGCCGTCCTTCGCCGGGAACGAGACCGTCACCCGAAGCACGTCCCCTTCGAGCACGTAGCTCACACCGCTTACCGCCGACTCGCCCTCCGCCTCAAAGCGTGCGATGTTCTTCCGGCTCTCCGCCAGCTTGAGCACGTACACCTTGTCCTCCGCCGTCGTCGGCTTGAGCTCCGCCGTGAAGTGCTTCAACCGAAGCCGCACCACGTCGTCCTTGTCCCTGTTGATCGCCAGCATCTCCAGCATCCGCGGCGCACCGTTCGGCAGCGTCCAGCGGAAGCACCCCATGATCCCCGTCCCACGCGCGGCAGACCAGATCTCCTCCCGCACCGACCCGTCCTCCTCCGTCTCCAGCCACGAGCCCTGCAGGAACCCCAGCGGCTTGAGCGGATCCTCCGGGTCCCGCAACGCGGCCCCGCTCAGCGTCCCCGCCGCAACCAGAACAACCAACAGAACACACAGCGCGGTCCTCATGGTCTTCTCCTTGAAATCCAGCCGGTTTCGCTGAAATCCCCTCTGTGAGAGGCTTGTTTGGGTCCCCGCGCATCCCGCACGCGGCATCCCTACCGTAGGAGTCACCTCAACCAAAGCGGAGGATTCCCGGGTGGCAAGCAACAGCATGAACGGCGCGGCGGAGCCGCGGATTGTGATCCTCGGTGCCGGGCCGACCGGCCTCGGCGCCGGATACCGGCTCAAGGAACTCGGCTACAGCAACTTCGTCCTCTACGACCGCCACGACTACGTCGGCGGCCTCGCGAACTCGTTCACCGACGCGCAGGGCTTCACGTGGGACATCGGCGGCCACGTCATGTTCAGCCACTACAAGTACTACGACCAGTGCTTCGAAACCCTGATGGGCAAAGAGTTCACACTCAACAACCGCGAGTCCTGGGTTCGCATGATGGACCGCTGGGTCCCGTACCCGTTCCAGAACAACGTCCGCTACCTCCCGAAGGAAGCCGCCTACGAGTGCCTCTCGGGCCTCATCAAGGCGCAGTCCGGCAAAGGGAAAATCCCGACCCCGGGCGCCGCGCAGAACTTCGGCGAGTTCATCGACGCCGTCTTCGGTGACGGCATCGCGAAGTACTTCATGCGGCCGTACAACTACAAGGTCTGGGCCTACGAGCCCGAGGTCATGAACAAGACCTGGATCGGCGAGCGCGTCGCCGTCATCGACATCGACCGAGCACTCAAGAACGTCCTCCTCGGCTCCGACGACTTCGGCTGGGGACCCAACAACCAGTTCAAGTTCCCGCTCAAGGGCGGCACCGGCGAGTTCTACCGCCGTTTCGGCCCCGCGCTGGGCCTCACCGCCGACGGCAAGGAACAGCCCGGCTCCCACATCCGCCTGAACAAGCGCGCCACGCGCATCGACGCCGACCGCAAGACCATCACCTTCGCCGACGGCTCCACCGACCACTACGACATCCTCATCTCCACCATGCCGCTCGACGTCCTCTGCCGCGACGTGCTCCACGGCCCCGTCCCGCCCTCGCTCCGCGATCGGGCCGCGCAGCTCAAGCACTCCTCGGGCTACATGGTCGGGATCGGCCTCAAGAGCCGGACCCCCGGCGGCGGCACGCCCGACACCAAGAGCTGGATGTACTTCCCCGAGGACAACTGCCCGTTCTACCGCGTCACGTACCTCTCCAACTACTCGCCGTTCATGACGCCCGACAAGAACAACTACTACTCGCTCCTCTGCGAGACCAGCGAGAGCGACGCCAAGCCCACCGTCGGCAGGAACAACCAGTCCCCCGAGGCCATGATCGAGCTGACCATCAAGGGCCTCGAGAACGCCGGCCTCCTCGAGCCGGGCGAACGCAAGAACATCGTCAGCACCTGGTGCTACTACGCCGACTACTCCTACCCCACCCCGAGCGTCGACCGCGACGACATCCTCGCCGATGTCATCCCCTGGCTCGAGGCAAAATCCATCTACTCCCGCGGCCGCTTCGGCATGTGGAAGTACGAAGTCGCCAACACCGATCACACCCTCATGCAAGGCGTCGAACTCGTCAATCGCCTCCTCAAGGGCGAACCCGAGACCACCATCGGCATGCAGTACAAAGTCACCGAAGACGGCCGCAACGCCGCCATCCACGAGCGCAGCATCAACGCCGGGTCCGGCGAAAAGAAACTCATCGCCGGCGAACCCAAGCCCCTCAACGCCACGCAGCGCGCCATCAAGGAAGCGCCCATCGGCGAAGAAGAAGTCGGCCTCGGGGGCTGACCCCGCGCTCATCCTCTCCTGTCATCCGACGCGATCACGGCCGCGTCGCGAGCGTGTCGACGTTCCGCACCGCGCGAAGCATCCGTGAAGACCAGTGGATGAACGTCGCCTTCGCGTCGTGGTACGGATCCTGCGCCTGGTTCGCGTACGGATCCGCCGCGTAGTCCTCTTCAACCGCCGCGAAGAGACGCGCCCCCGACCGCGAATCCACGATCTCCAGCTCACCCGCCGCCCCGCCGATCCTCCGCGAGCGAAGATCATGCGAACGCGACCGCGCCACCTGCGTGATCGCCATCCGCAGCACCGCCACCCGCGGCCCCGGCTGGCCCGTGATCGAGAACTGCTGGCCCAGCGTGTTGACCATTTCTGAACGCAGCTTCTCCGTCAGCGCGAGCGTGGTCGCCGGGTCCGGCCCCTCGCTTGTGTACGCGTGCTCGTGCATCACCGGGTTCTCGATGATCAATCCCGTGTAACCCTTCAGAGACTTGCTCATCTCGTACCACGTCCCCTCGTGGATCGGGCTGGGCCTGAGCTGCGAGTAGTCGCTCAGGAACCCCGAGATATACACCACCGGCGCCGCCTTCTTCACCCCCGAGTTCTCCGACTTCTGCGAGTACACCGAGGGTGCACACGCCGGAAGCAGGGCGGCCAGGGTCACCAACGCAACGGTCGCGGTCAGGGGATTTCGCATGGGAGAGTCTAAGGACCGGACCCCAATGGGGCAAAGAAGCTCCAAAATCCGCCACGCTCCGGTCCGGGACTGAAGTGCCCCCCTCGGCCCTCCGATAGCTTCTTCATGGTCCGGTTCTGATCCGGTGGCAGGGAAGCCTCTGGAA
>JBIKMF010000506.1:0-2657 GCA_044359425.1 Phycisphaerales bacterium | reverse complement strand
GAGCCTCTCGTGCGGCGATGTTCACCTCATCTCGCTGCTGGAAGGAATGGAAGGACTCATTGTCCCCAGCAAGTGCTTCGGGATCATGGCCGTGGCGCGGCCCGCGATCTTCATCGGCAACCCGTCGTCGGAGATCGCCCGCGTGCTCGTCGAGAACGATTGCGGCATCGTCGTGCGCCAGGGTGACGGCGAAGGCCTGACCCGCGCGATCGAAGCCCTCGCGGCCGACCCGGAACGCGCCCGCGCCATGGGCGAGCGCGGACGGGCCGCGTTCATGCGTCACTACTCGCGCACCCAGGCCTGCGGGGCGTGGAACAAACTTCTCGTCGCCGTGTGCGGCGGGACAACGGATTCCTTCGGCGGCTACGAGGCCGCCGCAGCGCAACCCGTCGCAACGGCGACAGGTTCAGGAGCGGTTCGATGAGCCCTACAGACCCGCAGCCGCCCGCGGCACGACCAACCGGACGCCCCAGCAACATCGAGGTGGTGATCCCGACCTTCAACGAAGAGATGAACCTGCGTCACGCGCTGGCGAGCGTCGTGGGGTGGGCCGACCGCGTGCACGTGGTGGACTCGGAGTCGAAGGACAAGACCCGCGACATCGCCGAGAGCTTCGGCGCCCACGTCGTCATCCAGCCCTGGCTCGGGTACGCGAAGCAGAAGAACTGGGCCCTCAACAACCTCCCGCTGCGCGCCGACTGGATTTTCATCCTCGACGCCGACGAGAGCATCACGCCCGAGCTGCGCGACGAGATCCTGCGCATCGCGGCCCAGCCCGTGCACTCGGTCATCCACGCGGGCTTCTACGTCAACCGACTCACCTACTTCCTCGGTCGCCCCATCCGCCACTGCGGGTACTACCCGTCTTACAACCTCCGCCTCTTCAAGCGCGGCAAGGCCCGCTACGAGGAACGCGAAGTCCACGAGCACATGATCGTCGAGGGCACCTCCGGCCGGCTCACGCAGCAGATGCTGCACGAAGACCGCCGCGGCCTCGAGCACCTCATCGCCAAGCACAACCGCTACTCCACGCTCGAAGCGCGCGAACTCACGCGCGAGCGCGGCCAAGAGCGCCAGGAATCAACGGGCCCGCTGGAGCGCGGGATCGCGATGCGCCGCTGGTTGAAGCGGCACGTCCTGCCGCGGCTGCCGCTCTCTGGGTTCTGGCGGTTCTTTTACATGTACATCCTGCGGCTGGGCATCCTCGACGGGGTGACCGGGCTGCGCTTCTGCTTCCTGCTCGCGACGTACGACATCTTCATCTCGCTCAAGCTGGCGGAGATCAAGGCCTACGCGCTCGACCGGGATATCAAGAAGCTGGCCCAGGATCCCGCGAAGGGTCTCGCGGTTCCCGAGGGTTCGCTGTTCACCGGTCCGGTCGGGCAGACCAAGGTCGCGGTACCCGCGCCGCAGAGCCCGGGTTCGGCGAGCGTTACTGCCGCGGAGATCGCGGCGGAGGCGGCGTCGCTCCAGGTGGTGGAGGAAGGACGGCCGTTGCCGGAGGTGCGGCGCTCGGATGCGGACTGGATGGCCGCGGCGCTGCGACCGACGCAGATGCCCGACGGCAAGTGGCCCGCGGCGCGATCGGTTCCGGTTTCGATCCTGATCCCGGTGAAGAACGAGGAGCGGAACATCATCGGGTGTCTCCGGCGCGTGCAGTGGGCAACGGACATCGTGGTGGTGGACAGCAAGAGCAAGGACAAGACGATCGAGCTGTCGCAGGCGATGGGCGCGGACGTGTACCAGTTCACCTACAGCAAGGAAGGCTGGCCGAAGAAGAAGAACTGGGCGCTCGAGAACGTTCCGTGGAAGAACGAGTGGGTGATGATCCTCGACGCCGACGAGTACATGACGCCGGAGCTCGCGGAGGAGATCCGCAAGGTGGTCACGGGCGAATGGTCGCCCGAGGGGAACGCGAAGCTCGGGTGCGGCGACGGGTTCTGGGTGAACCGGCGCTTCATGTTCATGGGCCGCTGGCTCAAGGGCTGCGGCTATTACCCGTCGTGGAACGTGCGGCTGTTCAAGCACAAGGTCGGGCGGTACGAGCGGATCGGCAAGCTCGGCGACACCGGCAGCGGCGACAACGAGGTTCACGAGCACGTGCTGCTGTCGACGGGCGAGGCCGGCTACCTGCGTCACGAGTTCCTGCACTACGCCTACCCGGATCTCTCGGCGTGGATCGAGAAGCACAACCGGTACACGACGTGGGAAGCCCACGCGATGGAGGCGAAGGACGAGGGCGCGGTGAAGGCGAGTCTCTTCGGCGGCCCGATCGAGCGTCGTCGTTGGCTGAAGCGGTTCGGGCGCAAGCTGCCCTTCCGGCCGTCGCTGCGGTTCCTGTACTCGTTCTTCTTCCAGTGGGGTTTCCTCGACGGCTACCCCGGCTTCGTGATGTGCCGCCTGCTGGCGTGGTACGAGTTCATGTCGATCGCCAAGTTCCGCGAGCGCAAGACGCTGGCGGAGCAAGGGGCGCACGAAGAGAAGTCGCCGGAGAACCGCTGAGCGGAGCGGCCTCGAACGCGGGAACAACAAGGTCCAAAACGAACAACCCCGGGCACGTCGCCCGGGGTTGCTTTCTGTTGTGATGTCGGATGGCTCAGCAGCCGGGGAAGCCGGCGCCGCCGCTGTCCCAGACTTCGAAGAAGGCGATGACGTCG
>JBIKMF010000505.1:0-2665 GCA_044359425.1 Phycisphaerales bacterium | reverse complement strand
GTGCCCGTGCCGTTGCCGCCGAACGCGAACTGCACCGTGCGCGTCCCCGTCGCCGCGCCCTCCGCCACGACTTCGCCGTTCAGCGTTGCACCCGGCGCAACCCGCAGGCTCGAGGCTCCGGTCATGCGGATCGCCGGAAACGTCGCAACGCCCGCCAGCGTCACCGCGGTTCCCGCCGGGAGCGCAAGGTCCGCGCCGTAGTTCAGGTTCGACAAGGTCCCCGAGCCCGTCATGACCAGCCCAGCGCCATCCGCGAGCGTCATGCTCCCGCCGCTGATGTTCCCGCCTGCGAGATTCCACGAACCTGTCGATGCGTTGAGCGCGATGGTCGACCCCGTGTTCGTGATCGTCCCCGACACGTTCACCGTGCCCCCGCTCCGATCCCACGTGCCGATCCCGCCCGTCGCATTCCAGGTGCTTCCAAGATTCAACGTGCCGCCCTCGACATCGACGGTCCCGGCGGTCGTCCAGCTCGTCTGCAGCGAGACGTTCATCGTGCCGCTGCTGACCCGAAGCGTCCCGTTGTTGGTCAGGATGTTGGTTCCGATCGTCAGCGCCTGCGTCCCCGCGGCCACGATCAGGCCGTTGTTCACGAGCGTCGTGTTGCTGGACTCCGTGATCGCGAGAGGACCTCCGGACGTCGAATCCAACCGGATCACGCCGCTCGCCCCGATCGTGCCGGTGCCATTGCCACCGAACGCGAACTGCACCGTGCGCGTCCCCGTCGCCGCGCCCTCGGCGATGATCTCGCCATTGAACGTCGCCCCCGGCGCAACCCGCACTGTGGTGCTGCCGCCGGTAAGCCTCGCCGCGGCAAAGGAAGTCGTCCCAGCCAGCAGGATCGCCCCGACCGGGATGCGGATCTCGCCCCCAATAGTCACGTTGCTCAACGTGCCGACGGTGGCTCCCGCCACCGTCATCGCCGAGCCATTCGTGAGCGTGTACGTGCCACCACTCAACGATCCACCCGACAGCGTGATCGGGGAATCCGTCGTCGCCGTGGTCGTAACCGTCAGCGTGCCGCCACTAAAGTTGATCGCTTCCTGCGACGAAAGGCTCCGGATCGTCCGGCTGCCGGTGGTCGCGGTAAAGGCGATCTCCGAGAGCGCCGTCGAGGGAATCGTCACGTCGTCCGCGGCGACAGGGATCGCATCGTTCGACCAGTTCAGCGCGTCGTGCCAGTTGGCCGTCCCCGCCCCGCCGTCCCACGAAACCGCCGCCATCACTTCTCGGACCTCAAGCCCCTCCATCGACGGAATCGCCGCACCCGCATTCAGCAGCAAGCGACGGGCACCGTTCATGACAACTCCGAGGCGGTTCAACATCTTCGACTCCCTAGTAACCAGAGCTGCTGTCGTACCACGAAGTGGCTCATGGTCCGACACCCTCCGTACTCGAACTCCGAAACTGCGGACCACTGCCTCTTGGTGGCCAGTTTTTGTGGCGGACGCCTTACTTGACATATATATCGCAGCCCGATATATTGTCCTGCGACCACAGGAGCCCACCGTGCCTCCCAAAGACGACAATCAAGACCACGCCGAACTCGTCGTTCTCTCCCTCCTCGACGAACGCCCCCTCTACGGGTACGCCATCACGAAGGAAGTCGCCGCTCGCTCCGACGGCAAACTCCGCCTCACCCCCGGCGTCCTGTACCCGCTGCTCAAGCAACTCGAGGACGCGGAACTGGTCACCAGCTCGTGGGAAGAGGTGAAAGCCGAAGACGCTCCCCCAGAGGACTCCGGCCGCCGCCGCAAGTGGTACACCCTCTCCCCCAAAGGCCGCAAGCGCCTCATGAAGCGGATCGACTCCCACCGCGCGTGGCGGGCGATCATCGACGCCTTCATCCCCGGCGACCGCAGCCCGGAGGAGGCTTCCTCGTGAGCCAGCCCCTCGCCCGAATCTCTCCCGCCACCGAGCGCGACACCATCGCCGCGTGGCTCGACATGCTGGTCGCCATCCTCGACCTTCCCGACGACCAACGCCGATCCGTCCGCGCCGAACTCGAATCGCACCTCCGCGAACGGGTCCGCGACCTCATCCTCTCCGGCGACTCCGAGCACCAGGCCGCCAAGACCGCTATCGCGGAACTGGGCGATGCCGCGAGCCTTGCTCGTCGCTATTCACGAACCATCGAACCCTCTCACAGGAGGTCTCTCATGCAGGTAGCAGCACTGTCGGTTGCGGGCGCGGCGTTGGCTTTCGGGATCGGTGCCATCGGCGGCCGAACGAGCCAACCGGAACCCACCCCCGAACTTATCGAGGGCGCCCCCGTCGACGTCGCCGGTTCGCCTGCCCAGGTGAAGGCCCGGGTGTTTGAAGAGTCCACGAGCCAGGCCCGCTTGGCCCTCGCGGGGGTCACGATCAAGGGGCCCGCGGAGATCCGGTGGTCCGAGTTCATCGCGACGCTCAGCACATCGCTCCCCATTAAGGTAGTTCGGTGGGATGTTCTGACCTCGTCGGGCATCCAGTCTGAGGATGTCATCCGCATCCCCCAGGGGGAGTTCAACGGCGGTCAGGTCCTCGACCTCGCAAAGGAAGCCGGTGCCACGGAGGTCGGGCTCCGCGAAGTCGATGGGGGCTTCGAGATCTCGACCCGCGAGCACATCGACACCCGGGAGCGAACACTGGTCGTGTACGACGCGACGGACCTGGTCCAGAACTC
>JBIKMF010000504.1:0-2681 GCA_044359425.1 Phycisphaerales bacterium | reverse complement strand
GGCGATCGTTGGAGCGGATGCGCCGTCGGATATCTTGGGGGTTCCGGGGCGTTCGCTTGCGGAGGTGGATGCGAGTGGGCTGGCGGTCTCGGCGATGAATGAGTCGCAGCGTGGGATGGTGGAGCGGTTGATCCGCGAGTACGCGGAGAACCTGCGGCACGAGCTCGCGGCGGCGGAATGGCGGCGGATCGAGGAGGCTGGCGTGGAGCGGATCCGCTTCGCGTGGATGGGCGGGGAGTCACGCGGCGAGGGGCACTACTACCGGCTGAGCGGGCCGACGTTTGTCATCGAGTACGACAACACGCAGAACAATGCGAACCACGTTCACACGGTGTGGCGGGACAGGGAGCGCGATTTCGGCCGGGATCTGCTGCGCGAACATCTCGAACGGGATCACGGAAAGAGGTAGGGGATCACTTCGCGGGGGTGGCGGCGCGGTGTTCGCGGAGGACCCATCGCTCGAACCAGAGCGTGGTGAAGGGCGGGACCGCGGCGACGAGGCCGATGAGCATGACACCGGGGCCTTTCTTGAGGTGGGCCATGGCGTCGAGGGTGCAGACGATGTACGCGACGAAGAGTGCGCCGTGGATCGGGCCCATGATCTTGACGCCGATGGGGTCGTGCACGACGACGTACTTGAAGAACATGCCGATGAGCAGGCCGAGCCACGAGAGGGCTTCGGCGATGGCGACGATGCGGAATCGACCGACGGGTGATTTGAGCAACTGTGTCATCGGCGAAGGGTAGTCGCCGCGCGGAAGGGGGCCACGCGAGCCGCGAGGGCCCAACGGTCTACCCCGACGAATCGGACGTAGCTATCGAGAGCGGGTCCGAGGAGCTTCCAGCCCGCTCTCGCGGTCGTGCCCGGTTCCCACCAGACTCCCTTAATGACCAGGAGCGATGCGGAGCGATCCGCCGCGGCGTCGACTCGGGCGATGATGCGATCACCGGCGAGCACGGGGAGGACGTAGTAGCCGTACGTGCGGAGGCGCTCGGTGACGAAGGCCTCGAAGCGGTAGTCGAAGTTGAAGAGGCGAAGGGCTCGGGCCCGGTCGCGCATGATCGGATCGAAGGGACTGAGGAGGCGTGCGATCGGGGGAGCGTCGGGGCTCTGTTCGAGTACGGCTCGCCAATCGAGCCGTGCGACCGCGGGCTTTGCGGCGTGATCGGACTCGATGACGACCGATACGAGCGAGCCTGCTTCGACGGCTTGGGCGCACCAGCGGCGGGCGTCGGCGATCGGCACGGCGTTCCAGAACTTCGCGATTTCCGTGGGGGTTGCGACGCCGAGTCGTTCGATGGCGGTGGTGCAGGCCCAGGCGACGTGGTCGGCGGCGTCACTCGCGGGGCGGGCGGAGATTTGTGGCATGGCACGGGGCGTGAGGTCGTACACCTTCTGAAAGCCCTCGCGACGAACGATGGTGAGCTCGCCGCGGCGCCAGAGGTACTCAAGGGCGGCCTTCGCGGGCTTCCATTCCCACCAGCCACCGGACTTGGCACCGGAGGGGTGCTCGAAGTGGCGGGCCATGAGCGGGCCGCGGGTTTCGATCTCGGCTTTGACGGAGGCGAGCAGGGCTTCGCGGTCGCGGCCGAGTTGGCCGTTGAACCACGTGGACCAGGCGACGCGTTCGAAGCGATGGTGCCAGTGGTGGAAGTGCTCGATGGGGATCACGGAGGCGTCGTGCGTCCAGTGTTCGAAGACATGGAGGTCTTTCTGAAGCGCATCGAGATGTGCGGGTCTGTAGGCGTGGTCGCGGGTCCAGAGGATGTGGTGGTGCGCGCGTTCGACGACGTTGATGCTGTCGACCTGGACGAAGCCGAGTTCGCGGATGGCGTCGAGGGCGTGGCGGGGTTGGGAGCGGGTGCGCCGTGCTGGGTCGCGGAGAAGTCCGTGGCCGGAGAGGAGGAGCGTGCGTGCCTGGTCGCGGGTGATGGTCGGGGGCTGGGTGAGGCCGGGTCGCCGATTGGGGGAGGCGCGACCGCCGGGTTTCACAGGTGGCGCTCCGCGGCTTCGACGACGTTGAGGAGGAGCATGGAGACGGTCATGGGTCCCACGCCGCCGGGAACGGGGCTGAGGGCCCCGGCGACTTGCTTGACGCTCTCGAAGTCGACATCGCCGACGGTGCGGGTCTTGCCGTCGGGGCCGGTGACGCGGTTGACACCGACGTCGATGACGACGGCGCCGGGTTTGACCATGTCGGCCTTGATCAGGCCGGGAACTCCGGCGGCGGCGACGAGGATGTCCGCGCGGCGGGTGAGTTCCTTGATTTCAGGAGAGTACTTGTTGCAGCTCACGACGGTGGCGTCCTGTCGCATGAGCAGGACGGCGATGGGTTTGCCGACGACGTCGCCCGCGCCGACGACGACGGCGAGCTTTCCTCGGAGGAAGGGCTCGACGCGCTGGCCGGGAACATCGGGGATGCCGTAGTAGTTCTGGAGCATCTTGAGCACGGCGAGGCCGGTACATGGCGCGAGCGAAGAGCGGCCGTAGACGACATTGCCGATGTTCGCGGGGTTGACGCCTTCGACGTCCTTTTCGGCGGAGATGAGGCGCTGGACGAGGTAAGGATCGACGCCTTCGGGCATGGGAAGGTGGGCCATGATGGCGGTGACGTCGTCCTGCGAGGAGAGGAGGAGGACACGGCCGGCGATGTCGTCGAAGATAGCTTGGTGGTCGAGGC
>JBIKMF010000503.1:0-2682 GCA_044359425.1 Phycisphaerales bacterium | reverse complement strand
CGAAGAGCTCGATGAGTTCGGGGGCGGAGGCGAGTCCCGCCATGATCCCGCCGGAGCGGGCGACGAGGTTGGCGGTCGCTCGGACGCGCGGGTCGATGCAGCACGAGGAGGTGATGTCGCCGACGGCGCGGGCCGGGCCGCCGCGCGGATCTTGGCTGGCCGGGCCTAGATCTTCTTCGTAGGCGATCTCGAAGAGCCGGCGCGGGAGGCCGGTGGCGGCGAGGCGAGCGTAGAGATCGGCGAGCGTTTCGTTCACGGAGGAAGGGTAGGTGGGACGCGCGCGGCCGGGCGCATCTACTGCGAGCTGAAAGCGAACCGCGAGCCATCGAAATCCACCCGCACGCTTTGGCCCGGGCCGACCTCGCCCGCGAGGATCTTCATCGCCAGCGTATTCTCGATCCGCTGCTGGATCGTCCTCTTCAGCGGGCGTGCCCCGAAGGCCGGGTCCCACCCCTCCGTCGCGAGCTGGTTCTTCGCGGCGTCCGTCAGTTCCAGTTCGATCTCGCGGCCCCGCAGGCGCGACACCAGGCCCTTGAGCTGGATGTCCACGATGCCGTGCAGCATCTCCTTCTTCAGCGTCCGGAACACGACCACCTCGTCGATCCGGTTCAGCAACTCAGGCCTGAAGAACGCGCCCGCCGCGTCGGCCATCGCGTTGCGAAGCTGCGCCGGCACGCCCGCGGCCTTGCCGACCTCTTCCATCGCCATCGCCGCCGGCCCACGACGCAGGATCGATCGCACCGCCGCCTCGATTTCCCAGTCCTCTGCACCCTGCGACGTCAGCTCCTGGATCTGCTGGCTCCCGATGTTGCTCGTCATCACGATGATCGTGTTCTTGAAGTCCACGGTGCGGCCTTGGCCATCAGTCAGACGCCCGTCGTCCAGCACCTGGAGAAGCACGTTGAAGACGTCCGGGTGGGCCTTCTCCACCTCGTCCAGCAGCACCACGCAGTACGGCCGGCGACGAACCGACTCCGTCAGCTGCCCGCCCTCCTCGAACCCCACGTACCCCGGAGGTGCGCCGATCAGCCTCGCCACCGCGTGCTTCTCGCCGTACTCGCTCATGTCGATCCGCACCACCGCGTCCTGCGTGTCAAACAGGAACTCCGCGAGTGCGCGGCAGGTCTCGGTCTTGCCCACGCCCGTCGGGCCCAGGAACAAGAAGCTCCCGATGGGCCGTGAGGGGTCCTGCAACCCCGCGCGGCTGCGACGCACCGCGTCACTCACCGCCTTGAGCGCGTGGTCCTGACCGACGACCCTCTTCGCGAGGTGTTCTTCCATCCGCGCGAGCTTCTCCCGCTCGCCTTCTACAAGGCGCTCGACTGGGATGCCCGTCCAGCGGCCCACGATCTGCGCGATCGCCTCCGCGTCGACTTCTTCCTTCACAAGCGCATCGCCCCGCGACTGACGGGCGTCGAGCGCGGCCTCGGCCAGCTTAAGACTGTTCTCGAGGTCCCGGATCTCGCCGTAGCGGATGCGTGCCGCGGCTTCGAGGTCGCCGCGGCGCTGGGCCTGTTCGAGTTCGACGTTCTTCTTCGCGATCCGCTCCTTCAACCCCTTCACGGCGTCGAGCTCTTTCTTTTCGTCGCTCCATCGCGCGGTAAGGGCGCGGTTGCGCTCCTGAAGCTCGGCGAGCTCGCGCTCGATGCGGTCGAGCTCCTTGCGAGTGGCTTCGGCACCACCCGTCTCCTTGTCCGCGAGTTCGATCTTGAGCGCCTCGCGCTCGATCTCGAGCTGCATGATCCGGCGACGCAGTTCGTCGAGCTCACCTGGCATCGAGTCGTTCTCGATCCGCAGCCGCGACGCGGCCTCGTCGATCAGATCGATGGCCTTGTCCGGCAGGAAGCGGTCCGCGATGTAGCGGTGCGAGAGCGACGCCGCCGCGAGGATCGCTGAGTCCTGGATCCGCACGCCGTGGTGGGCCTCGTACCGGGGCTTGAGGCCGCGGAGAATCGCGACGGTCTCTTCGACGCTCGGCTGGTCGACGAAGATGGGCTGGAAACGCCGCTCGAAGGCGGGGTCTTTCTCGACGTGCTTGCGGTACTCGTCCAGCGTGGTGGCGCCGATGCACTTGAGCTCGCCGCGAGCGAGCGCGGGCTTGAGGAGGTTGCCCGCCGACACGGCGCCTTCCGCCGCGCCGGCGCCGATGATGGTGTGCAGCTCGTCGATGAACAGGATGAACTTGCCCTGCCCCGCGGTTACCTCGCGCAGCACGGCCTTGAGGCGTTCCTCGAACTCACCCCGGAACTTCGCGCCCGCCAGCAACGCGCCTACATCGAGCGCCATGACCCGCTGGTCGCGCATGCTCTCGGGGCAGTCGCCGTTGACGATCCGCAGGGCGAGCCCCTCCGCGATCGCCGTCTTGCCGACGCCGGGTTCGCCGATCAGCACCGGGTTGTTCTTGGTTCGGCGGGAGAGGACCTGCATGCAGCGGCGGATCTCATCGTCCCGGCCGATGACCGGATCGAGCTTGCCGGCCTGGGCCTTCTCCGTCAGGTCGATCGCGTACTTCTTCAGGCTCTCAAAGTTGGACTCCGCGCTGGCGTCCGTCACGTTCTCCACGCCCGACGCCTTGCGGATCTCCTTGACAGCCGCTTCCACCTTTGAATGGCTCAGGCCCAGCGACGCCAGCATGTCGCGCACCTTGTCCGGCGTCGACGCCAACGCGAGCAGCAGGTGCTC
>JBIKMF010000502.1:0-2684 GCA_044359425.1 Phycisphaerales bacterium | reverse complement strand
TCCTCTCGGAGAAGATCGAGTCCTTCCGCTCCCTGCTCAGCCCGGAACGCGAGGACGCCTTCGTGCTCCCCGCGTCTGTCACTTCCGTGCTCAAGGACGCGGGAATGACCACTTCGCCCGCACTCCCCGAGACCCCCGCCGAACCGCCACCGTCGAACCTGGAGCTCCGTTCCGTCGGCAACGTCGGAACCCCTGACGCCATCGCCCGCGTCGGCGATCATCTCCTCCGCCTCGGTGAACGAGGCAAGAGCGGCCTCACGCTCCTCTCCCTCGAGCAGGAGCGCGACGACCAGGATCCCATGAGCCAGACCTTCGTCGCACGCGTCGAGGATACCTCCGGTCGGGTGCACACGCTCCGCATGGCCATCGGCAGCGGCCGGGCCGCCGAGCACAAAGCCACCAAGCCGCGATAACCACCCGTGCCGGGCGTTCTGTGCGGTCTCTGCCGCTCACGACCGCCTCACACCCACCAACACCCACCCGACGCGCACCCACGGATCAACGCGCTCCCCTCAGTTGACGATGTGACAGCGTGACCGGAGTACACGCCGGGAATCGGCGAGCGGTCTGATCTCGACCTTGGAGGCATTCATGTTTTCAGCTGCATCCTTCGCCCGGCGCGGCTTCAGCCTGATCGAACTCGTGATCGTCGTCGTCATCATCGGGATCATCGGCGCTATCGCCATCCCCCGCATGAGCCGCGGCGTCGAGAGCGCAGGTGACTCCGCCCTCAGCGGCAACCTCGCCGTCCTCCGAGCCGCGATCGACCTCTACTCGACTGAACACGGCGGCACTTACCCCGCCGCCAGCACCATCGTCAACCAACTCACCCTGTACTCCGATGACGCCGGTGCGACCTCCGCCACCAAGGACTCCACCCACATCTACGGCCCCTACCTTCGCTCCGTGCCGCCCCTCCCCGTCGGTGCCAAGAAGGGCGCCCTCAGCATCGCCGCCGCCGACGGCGCCGGTGTCGGCTGGATCTACACCGAAGCCACCGGTCAGATCCGCGCCAACACCACCACCGAAGACGACGCCCGACGCAAGCTGTACAGCGATTATTGATCTTCGGGTGACCTGATCCCGATGCAAGCGCCCCGCTGACCAGGAGAGTGAATGCAGGCGCACCGAGACATACACACGATCCTCCGCCACGCCGCGGAGGATCGTGTGTTTTTCCGGCGAAAAGGCTTCTCACTCCTCGAACTCGTGGTCTGCCTCCTCATCATCTCCACCCTCGCCGCCATCGCCGTCCCCAGGTTCGCGGGAGCGGCCGCCCGCACCCGCGCCTCCAGCGCCGCTACGGTCGTCGCCGCCGAGATCGCCCGCGTCCGCCGCGAGGCCGACGCCGCGAGCGCCTCGCGCACCCTCGTCTTCCGCAAGAACGACTCGCAGTTCCAGGTTCGCAACCAACGGGGCGACCCGATCCGCAACGTCGAACTCCCCGAGCCCCAGGTCTCCCGGATCAACTCCGCGGAGTTCGGCGCCGACGCATCGCTCGTCTTCAACGGATTTGGAATCCCCGATTCCTCAGGCTTCGTCGACGTCTCATCCGGCAACTACATCTGCCGCGTCGAAGTCGACGGCACCACCGGTGAGTGCTCGATCACCGCCATCATCGAGAGCGAAAAGGCTGGTGGCCGTTGAACCACCGCCATCACCGCGCGTTCACGCTCATCGAACTCGTCATCGCCATGTCGCTCATGGTGCTCGTCGCGGGCGTCCTCGCGAGCATCATCACCATCGCCGGGCGGGCCGCGGAGTCCCCGGAATCCCGCACCTCCGGCTCCCTCGCCACCTCTCGTCTGCTCACACAGATCCTCGACGAGCTTTCCCTTGCCACCTCTGTAGATAGTGTGTCTACCAACAAGGTCGAGTTCACCCTCGCCGACTGCACCGGCGACGGTCTCGCCGACGCATTGTCATACGCATGGAGCGGCTCGGGTGGCACGCTGACCCGCACACTCAACGGCGTCGACACCACCATCGCCCAGAGCGTCGAAGAGTTCGGCGTCGTATTCACCTCTCGCCAGCACTCCACGACCGTCACCGGCCCCAACACCGAATCCATCGAACGGATCCTCAGCTCCTGCACACAGTTTCCGACGCACTCCTACGCCGTCACTTCGACGACCAGCATCGTCAACTACATCCGCCCCACGCTTCCTTCCTCAACCGTCTCGTGGCGCCCCACACGCGTCGAACTCGCGCTCGCCTCCAACAGCACAGCCGACGGCACACTCACCCTCCACGTCCACGAAGCCCAGCCACCCGCACGCAGCGGCACCCTCCTCTGCTCCGTCTCCGTCGCAGAGTCTGCCCTGCCCTCCACCGCGGCCGCACACTCGTTCACACTCCCCGTCTCCACCCAACTCGCGCCCACGTCCGGCATCATGCTGCAACTCGCCGGCCTCAGTCTCCTCACGCCCTCCGCAACTGTGTACGCGAAGCAAACCGAGATTCCCGAGCGTCACGGCGAACTCGCCACCTCGGGATTGCTCGGCGTGGGCTGGACTTCCTTCCCCGAAGGCGCTCTCCTCTACCGCCTCTACGGCCGCACCACCTCGCCCAGCACAACCACCGCCACCTCCCAACGCCTCATCGCCGCCGCCGCACGCATCCGCATCAACTCCTCCGTCCAATCCGGCTCCGCCCTCCTCATCGCGCAGCCAAACGCCCCTGTC
>JBIKMF010000120.1:0-10140 GCA_044359425.1 Phycisphaerales bacterium | reverse complement strand
GGGCGAGCGCAACGGCGTCGACATCAAGGGCGCGACGGCCTCCGTCGAAAAGCACATGACCACCCCCCCGGCCCCCCGCCGCATCGGCCGCCTCCCGGTGATCGTCAACCTCCCCGCCAGCATCCCGGTCGAGATGCGCGAACGCATCGAACGCGTCGGCAACTCCTGCCCCGTCCACGCCAGCCTCCACCCGGAGGTGGACGCGAAGATTGAGTACCGGTATGTGTGAGGAAGAGGGCAATGGGGAATAGGCAGTGGGCAATGGGGAAGCGGCTGTGACTTCCCGGCCAAGCGAGCTGGGGTGAGCTCGGTAGCTCTCTACCGCCCTCGGCGGTCTGTGGGCGTGTGTGGGTACGGCCTTCGACCCGATCAAACACCGTGGGGCAGAGCATGTCGGCGCACCGCTTTCTCCCAACCCCTCCCCCCCCTCAGACTGAGCCCACCCGCTGATCGCCGAGGGCTCTTCACCTATTGCCCATTCCCCACTCCCCATTGCCTATTCTTCCCCATGCCTTTCGCCAACGGTGGTCTCACGTCCAACTCCCCCTCCGGTAAGGTGAACCCGAACCTCTCGGGCCCCATCCTCACCAAACGCATCCCGTGCTGGCCCTACGCCGACCCGGCCGGCCGCCACACCGTCTCCTACGACGAATACGTCCAGACGCCGTCACCGACGAGGTCAAGAAGTCCGTCCTCCGTGGCCGCGGCGGGGCAGGGTTCCCCACCGGCCTGAAGTGGACCTTCCTCCCCAAGCTCAAGACCGACGAGGCCGGCCAGGAAGAAGACCCCGGCCAGCGCTACCTCGCCATCAACGCCGACGAGTCCGAGCCCGGTACCTTCAAGGACCGGCTCCTCATGGACTTTGACCCCCATCTGGTCCTCGAAGGCATCGCCATCGCCTGCTACGCCTGCCGCATCAAGACCGCCTACATCTTCATCCGCGGCGAGTACCACCACCAGGCCCACGTCCTCGAGCAGGCCCTCAAGGAGGCCTACGCCAACGGCGTCTTCGGCGGGAGCGGCCTCCTGAAGGGCGCGGCCACCGGGCGCGGCGGGGCGTTCAAGGTCGACTGCTACGTGCACCGCGGCGCTGGCGCGTACATCTGCGGCGAAGAGACCGGTCTCTTGGAAGCGATCGAAGGCAAGCGCGGCTGGCCGCGGATCAAGCCTCCCTTCCCGGCGATCAAGGGCCTCTTCGGCAGGCCGACGATCATCAACAATGTCGAGACGGTCGCGCACCTTCCGAGCATCATCGAGAACGGCGCGGACTGGTTCATGAAGCAGGGCGTGGCGAGCACCTTCCAGGGCGCGCCGGGCAGCTTCGGTACCAAGCTCATGGGCGTGAGCGGCCACGTGAACCGCCCGGGCGTGTACGAGTGCGAGCTGGGCATCCCGCTCCGCGTGCTGGTCGAGGAACTCTGCGGCGGCGTGCGCAACGGCAAGAAGTTCAAGGGCGCGATCGCGGGCGGCATCTCGATGGGCGTGCTGGGGCCTGACCAGTACGACGCGATGATGGACTTCGACATCGGCCGCAAGAACAACGTGCTGGGCCTGGGCACCGCGTGCCCGACGGTGTTCGACGAGGACACGGACATGGTCGCGGTGGCGCGGAACATCTCTCGCTTCTTCAAGCACGAGAGCTGCGGCCAGTGCACCCCCTGCCGCGAGGGCAGCGGGTGGCTGTACCAGATCATGTGCCGGATCGAGGACGGGAGCGCGAAGACGAAGGACCTAGACTTGGCACTCGAGGTCGCGACGAGCATGGGCAGCATGCCGGGCACGACGATCTGTGGTCTTGCGGACGGCAACAACTGGGCGATCCGCACGATCATGAACAAGTACTGGAACGAGTTCGAGAAGCGCGTGAAGCCGACGTTCGTGCCGGTGAAGATGACGGTGGGCGCGAGCGCGCGGTGAGCGGCGGCAGTCTTTAGACGGCTGGGTCACCGCGGTTTATGACCGCGAGACGATTTGAGCAACAGAAAAGAACCGCGACCCAGCGACAGAAATGTCGCTGCTGCCGCCGTCATGGCCTCGGCGCGAGAGCGAGGGCGCACACGCGACCGACCAGAAAGCCGATGCTCATCGGCACCAAGAGAATGCCCGGTCCAGCGAACAGGTACGCGAGGCCGACGCTGACGTCGTAGCCAAGGATGGCAAAGAACACCACGAAGTGGAGCACCGCGAGCACCCGGAGGACCGGCACCCACATCCGTCGACACTCCGCCAGCACGCCGATCGCGACGGGAATTACCCCCCCGAGCACCAGGATGGGCTCAAACACCAGCAGCGCTGCGCTTCCCACCGCGACACTCACGAGCAGCACACTGAGCGTGCCCAACCAACTCACCTTTGAGAGCTCGGTCTCGACCGGCCCGTAGGTCTCCCGCCTCGCAAGGTCGTACGCGCGCCCGCACTCCGGACACTTCGCCTTCCGCCCCAGCGCGGGGTCGATGAGGTACCGGCAGTCAATGCAAACTGGTCCCATCACGTCTTCCACTGCGACTTCCTACGGCCCGGGGCCGCCGGCGGTTCGACGGGGCCACACAACGTCCGCAAACCTGCTGCCCAAAGCCTACTTGAGTGGATTCGCGTGAGGAACTGTACCCATTTCCGTTCCCACGGAGACAATGCTCCCGTCCGGCACCGGCTTCGTCGCCGCACGCCGGACAAGGAGAGAGCGGTCGCCCACCCGCGGCCGCAGAGAGAGACACATCATGCAGATCGCTCGTTTCGTCGGGCTCGCGGCACTCGTTGCCGCGGCGGCCACCGCTCACGCGGGAATCACGTCCATCAGCGGCGGCGGGATCTTCCACGCCGCGCCCCCCGCCAACATCGGCCTCCCCAACAACCAGCAGTCGCTCGTTGTTCAGGGCTTCGATGAAGTCCAGGGCCTTTCGCTCGTGAACCCGCTCGAGGTCTTCAGCTACGGCGCCAACGCCAACGTCATCCTGCCGGTCGGCAGCACCATCAGCAGCCACATGGTCCTCTTCGACCCGGTGCAGACCGCGAGCGTTACCGCGGATATCACCTTCAGCGAGCCGATCCTCGGCATCATCTACCTCGACCTCCCGCTCTTCAACACCCACGCCCTCCTCGGCCGCGCCGGTGTGAACTACCCCTCGACCAACGTGACGAACTACGGGTTTGAGAGCACCGAGTCCGCTCTGCTCGTGGACGCCTACACGCTGCGCTTCAGCGCCACGGCTTCCAACCCCGGCGACCGCTTCCGTGTGATCACCATCCCCACGCCCGGCGCTCTCGCGCTCGCCGGCATGGGCGCACTGGTCGCCAGCCGCCGCCGTCGCTAAGTCACCACTCCATCCAACTCCCCCCAAACGCACGCGCCCCGCGCGTGCGTTTCTTTGCGCCCCCACGCTCGCGCTTCTTCCGTTGCCTATTCCCTGTTCCCCATTGCCTCATCCACCAGCCGCCGCGCGATCCGGCCCCGCCTGATCCGGTCTGGGGTGCTGGGCCAGCAACTCGATCACCGCACGATCACCCGCCTGCAGATCCGCGTACGACGCCAGCCACAGCGCATCCAGAAGATCGCCCTCCCGGCGCGCCGACGCGTCCAGCTTCTTGAAGAGTTCGTACACCATCCGATTCTCCCCACGCCGAAACGCCGCGAGAATCGCCGCCTTCGCCACGTCCGGCGTCACCCGCGCGGGCTGCCGCTCCACCAGCGCGTTCACGAGCTTCACGACGTCCTCGTCACGCCCCTGCATCACCATCTCGCCGATCGCCTCCGCGAACGTGTTCTCCGTCAGCATCTCGCGCAGCGACGCGCCGACCGCGATCCCGCCCTTCAGCGGGACCTCTTCCTCCACCGGTGCCTTGACCTCCGCGAACGTCAGCAGCGGATCCGCGACCGATGCCGTCTTCCACACCGGCCCCGTATCCAGCCGCGCCGCCACCACGAACGGCGCGCCGGCGATAATCCGCTGCGCGAGCAGCGGCGTCGGCACAAACGCCTTCAGAAACGGCTCGTCCACCGACCCGTAGTACGCGTACGCCCCTCGCTCCATCCACCGCGCCGCGATCGTCGCGCGATCATCCGGTTGCTGCGCAGACCACGAATGCACGAAGTGCACCGCCGCGGGAACATCCAGCATCGGCACGTCCCCCGTCCGGCATTGCCCCCCGGGCAACTCGAAGTAGTTGTTGTTCCCCTTCGTGTTCACCATCACCAACCCCGCCCCCACCACCCGCGCCGCCCGCGCCCTCCAGTCCGCAACCCCCTGCCGCGGCTCATCCATCACCTCGACCTTCAACCCGCCGGCGCGGAGCGCATCCGCTGCCTTCGTGCCGTCGAACTCGTGCCACTCGCCCTTTGACTCGTACCCGTCGAACACCCACGCCGACGCCGGCTGCAGAAACAGCGAGCACATCGCCCGGTACGCCGCGTCCGCTGCGTTCCCCGGCACCTGCCCGCTCCACCCCCACCGCTGCCCCGCGCGATCTCCCGCGCCGTGCCGCGCAACCGCGTCCGTCAACGCCAGCCGGTGCTTCGCGCCGGACCCGGGGTCATACTTCACCGGAACGTTGAGCGCGAGCGTCACCGCCTCGATCTCATCCCCCTGCGCGTCCCACGTGTACCCCGTCGCCTTCGCCGCCTCCTCCGCCGCGCTCACAAACGCCGCCGCGCCCTCGGTGTTGTACGCGCCGCCGAACCCCTTCGCGGACACCACCCACGCGAGCGGCTGCCCGCGCCCCGCCGCGAGCGCAACGCCCGCGGTCCACGCCGGGTCCGAGGTATTCGCCAGCACAACACCCGGCGGCACGTGCCCGAGCTCCTTGAACCGCGCCACGATCGCGCCGTCGTCCCCGGCCTCCTCCTTCATCGCGAGCACCCGCGCGAGCACGCCGCGCACCGCGCCACGATCGACCGCCGCGAAGCTCTCTTCCCCAACGCCCATGCCCTTGGTCGGCGCGTCTTCCGGCGCATTCCACCGCACCACGCTCTTCGCCTTGTACCCGCGGACAAACCGCGCGATCTGCTCGCGCGACTGCCGATCACCAAGATCAATGAGCACCGGATATCGGCGCGACGGCGTCCAACCCGCGATCGCCTCCAGATACGACCGCGCATCCGTCACCACCACAACCGTCGACAACCCCTTCCACCCCGCCTGGTACGCGCGCACCCGCTCGCCGAGTTTCAACTGCGGTGGCACTCCGCGCGGCGTCGCATCCTCCTGCCCCCACGCGACACCCGCCGCCATCACCACTCCCATCGCCGCGACCAATGCTCTTTGCATCACCGATGGTAGGTGTTCCCCATCCACGCCCCGCTCTTCACGCTCCCACCCCGCTCCACCTCCACCCAGCACGCCCCAGACGCCGCGGTCGACCACCACACCACCCGCTCCCGCACCCCCGCCCACCGCGCGTCGTCCAGCCGCGACGCCCCCGACGACTGCAGCACCACCGCCGGCAGCAGTTCGCCCACCCACGAGATCGCGGGCCCGCGGGCCGACCCGTGGTGCGGTGCCTCCATCACCAGCGGCCGACCCAGGTCCATCAACCGCAGCGCCGACACCGCCTCGTCCTGCACGTCCCCGCACAACACCGCGACCGTACCTTCCACCCCCGGATGCGTCACCGCCACCACGAGCGAATGGTCGTTGTCGCCCGTCCACGCCGCACCCACCGAAGGCGACACTACGCGCATCTCCGCCTCGCCCACCGTCAACGTCGCCCCCGCGCTCACCGCCCGAACCCGCACGCCCATCTCATGCAGCACACCGGCGCACACCCCCGCCGCGCCCCGCGGGTCTGCCTCAACCTGCCGCACGAACCGCTCGCTCGTGACCACCTCGCGCACGCCCAGGTCCCTCGCCACCCGGGGCAGCAACCCGAAGTGATCGATGTCCGGGTGCGTCACCACCACCAGCGGCACCCGCCACACCCCCAGCGCACGACAGGCCCGCACCACCTCCGCCCCATCACCACCGGTCAACGCCCCGCAATCCCACAGCACCGCACGCCCCCCGCTCCGCACCAGGATGCACGTGCCGTCGCCGACGTCGAGGGCATCAAACCGCACAGCCACGCGGCGGGCCTCTCCCTCTCGCGCCAACACGCCCACCCCCAACCACCCCGCCAACCCCACCACTGCCATCACCCCCGCCCACGCCCGTACCCGGCGCACCATCAACCACACCGCAACCCCCGTCGCCGCCGCCGTCCACATCGCCCCCACCGGCGGGACCGGCAGCGTTGTCACCGGCATCCCCTCGAACCCGCGCACCACCCACAGCAGCAGGTCCGTCAGCCCACCCAGCACGCCGCCGCACACCCCCGCCGCCGCCGGCACGCACATCCCCACCAGCATCGCGCCGTACGCCACGAACAACACGACCACCACCAGCGGAGACACCACCACCGACGCCACCGCCGCGATCGGTGTCACCACGCCCACCCGCATCATCACCAGCGGCGCCGACGCGACCGTGCACAACAGCGACGTCGACACCGAACCCCTAAGCGCCCCCATGACCACATCGACCAGCGTCACCGGCCGCGCCGTGAGCCCGCGCAGCCGCGCCGGGAACAACCGCTCATGGAACCGCGGCCCCACCCACAGCAAAAGCCCCGTGAGCCCCGCGCTCAACTGAAACCCCAGCGACCACAGGTCCAGCGGCCGCCACACCAAAAGCCCCAGCACCACCCACGCGAGCACCGTCACCCGGTCGTACCGCCGCCCCGACCACTCCACCCCCGACAACACCAGCGCCATCACCACCGAACGCACCACCGGCGCGGATGGCACCACCAGCGCAAGGTACGCCACGAGCACCCCCGCCACCACCACGTGCGGCACGATCCCCCGCTCCCCCAAAGCCCGCGCGACAAACGCCAGGAACGCGCACAGCACCACGATGTGAAACCCCGAGATCGACAGCACGTGCGCGAGACCCGTCCGCGCAAAGCTCTCCCTCAGCTCCTCCCGCGCCGGATCAAACTCACCCAAGAGCAGCGCCCGAAGCAGGCTCTCCCGCTCCCCGCTGGCATCCTCCCCCGCCGCCCGCGACAACACCCCCCGCGCACGTTCCCTCGCCCCCTCCCTCCACCTCACCCCCGCCGCCACCACCGCGCCCCACCCACGCGCCGGCTCCACGACCCGCACCAACTCCGCCGAACTCGCCGCCAGCGTCCCCGACATCCCCCGCTCCGCGGCGTACACCCGCGCATCTCGCTCCCCCGGATTCCGCGGCCCCTCCACCGCCGTGAACACCCCCGTCACCCGCACCCGCTGCCCGGCATGCGCTTCAACCTCCTCAGATCCCCTCACCTGCACCCAGAGCCCGCCGCGAGCATCCGCCCACCGCTCACCCCGAAGCACGCGATCCACTCCGACCGCGAATCGCACCCCCGGCTCCGACCGGACAAACCCACCCAGCGGCCCCGGCCTCGCCCCCACCCGCTCCGCATCTCCCAGCATCACGCCCTCGACCACCACCACCGCTCGCTCCCCCTCCACCAGCACGGCGACATCACCCTCCGGCCGCTCGTGCCATCGCGCCATCCCCCACCCACACATCCCCAACGCGACCGCCGCGAGCAGCAGCGCCCGCGACCACGCCCACCCCGCCACACCCGCGATCGCCCCGAGCACCCCCGCCCCCGCGAGCAAGACCCCGGACGACGCCGGTGCCCACTCCCGCGCCACCGTCAATCCCACCGCCGCCGCCACCAGCGCACCGATCGCCCGCACCCGCGCGAGGGTGATCTCGTCCGCACCGTCATGGCCCAAAAACAAACGCACGCGCCGACAGGTTCGCGACGCGTGCGGTGTTTGTCAAGTTCACCCTGCCCGGGTGTGGATTACTCGCCAGCCTGGATGATGTCGTCGAACGACGAACCAATGTCCACCGAGCTCGACGACCCCGTCCCGGTCCGGCGCGTGCCGTTCGACCCGCCCGACGGCGCGTAGAACGCCGATCCGTACGCGATCCACGGATCGCCGCTCCCCGCCCCGAGCACCAGGCGCGAGGTCGTATCAGACTGGCTGAAGTACGTGCCATCCTTGCCGGAGGCGTGGACGACGAACGCCCCGCGCATCTGCGCGGGCAGAACCTGGTCCAGCTGCACGGTCTGACCGGTGATCGTGGACGCCAACGGGGCATTCGGATTGCCCATGATCGCCATCAGTGAGTCAAGACGGCGGCCATGGGATTCACCGAGCAGGGACTTGGTGTTCTGGTCGACTCGCAGCGTGCCGACCGGCCCGGCCGCGGCCGCGAGGAAGGCCGCGTTCTGGTTCCAGTAGCAGCGAGCGGGCACCGCTGCCGCACTGGACACCGCGACCACATCGTCGATCGACTGCACGTCCCCGGAAGCCTGATCGTTCATCGCCCAGAAGAGAATCGGCTGACCATTGCGGTCCACGACCTCCGGCAACTGCTCGTGGGGGGTAGTGCCGTTGCTGGCACCCACCCGACTTCCGCCGGTCGCGCCACCCTGCTTCTGGTAGAACTTCCCGGTCGGCGCGAAGTACCCCTTCCCCGACCCGATCAGATCGAGGTCAACCACCACGTTCCTCGCCGCCTGGGCGTAGGGCCCCACCGCGTATTCGTTCTCGCTCGCGATGGCCGTTCCGGGGGCCTTGTCGATCAGGCCGCCCGCGAGGTCGAGCATGGCGTTCTGCATACCAGAGAACCCACGCGAGGCGTTGTCCGCCTGCCCCATCTCCACCGCGCTGAACACACCCGGCACCCGCCGGTTATCAATCTGGAACGCCGAAGCCGCCTGGTGTACCTGCGACACCAGCGTCCGCGTTTCCGTTGTCCGCGCCGCCTCCCGGACCTTTCCGACCGCCGGGATCACCAACGCAATCACCAGCCCGATGATCGCGATCACCACCAGCAACTCGATCAGGCTGAATGCTCGCTGCTTCGTCGGGCTCATGAAACGCTCCTCTTCGCATCGGGACGCCCTCGCCCCTGCGCACACCTATCCCTAGCCACCAGGCATTCCAAGACAGAACCCAGTATTTACACTGGGCAACTCGCGGCCCGCGGAGTCGCGGCCCACAACAAGGATACACCCCCTCCGCCCCATGCGTTCCACCGAACCCGAAACTCCGCTCCCCCGACACATGGAATTTACCCCGTCACCGTCCCCCTTCCTCGCCGCGGACCCGCGCCAAACTCCCCAGATTCGCATACCCTTTTGGTCTTGGCAACGACCCACCACAAACACGCCGGTCCGACCCCGCGCCAGATCGCTCAAGCCGTCGACCACCTCAAGGCCGGCCGCCTGATCATCATGCCGACCGAAACCGTCTATGGCGTCGCCGCGATGGCCGGTATTCCCGCGGCACTGGAAGCCCTCCGCGCACTCCCGCGCCCAGGCCAGGCACCCAGGCCGGCCGGTCAGCCCTTCACGTGGCACGCCCCCCGGTCCGAGCGCGTCGCCACCGCCATGGATGTCCGGTTTCCGCTCCACCTGCGCTGCCTCGACCAGCTCGCCCCCGGCCCGGTGCGGTTTCTCTTCCCCAAGGGCCCCGCGGCCGCCGCGATCTCCGCTCGACTCGGTGTTGCCCCCGGCAGCATCGACGCCGGCGGTGAGTTCGGCGTGCGCGTGCCCGACGCGGTCGTCGCCCGCGCCGTCCTCGAGGACGCGGGTGGCGTCGTGGTTGCCGAGCGAATCTCCGCGTTCGGTCTTGGCGACGGCCGCACGCTTCCCGACGACATCGGCGCCCGCGCGATGACCCTTGGCATCGCCATGGTCCTTGACGACGGCCCCACGCGCCTCGGCAAGCCCGCGACCACCCTCCGCCTTCTGGGCGACGGCTCGTACGACGTTGTCACCGAGGAGACCTTCGAGGCTCGATACATCCGCCAGAAGATCGAACGCCGCATCCTCTTTGTCTGCACCGGCAACACCTGCCGCAGCCCCATGGCCGAGGCCATTGCCCGCCACATGCTCGGCCGTCCTTCCAAGACGCAGGTGCCCACGATCGTCGAATCCGCGGGAACCTCCACCCGCGACGGCATGCCGATCTCCGACGAAGCCCGTCGCACCCTCGCCGAGATGGGCATCGACGCGACCAAGCACCGCTCGCAGGAGATCACCCTCGAGCTCATCGACGCCGCCGACGAGATCTTCGCTCTCACGCGTGAACACGCCGCC
>JBIKMF010000501.1:0-2695 GCA_044359425.1 Phycisphaerales bacterium | reverse complement strand
GCCTTCGACGCGGGGGGATTCGGGGTAGAGGCGTTGGAGGCGGGCGGCGTCGGCGAGCGCGGCGTCCCAGCGGCGTTGGATGATGAGGCCGTCGAGGTAGGCGATGGCGTCGTTGACCTGGGCTTCGAGCGTTGCGGCGCGGGACTGTTCGATGCGGCGGCGGAACTCTTCGGCGTCCTGGCGGTAGCCGAAGCGGTCGGCGAGCTCGCGGACGAGGACCATCGCGGCGTCCCAGTTCTGGGCGGTGATGTCTTCTTCGATGGCGCGGCAGAGGATGTCGCGTTCGGTGCCTCGGTTGAGGAGGCGGCGGGCGTCGTCGGAGAGGGCGTGCTGGCCGGCCATTTCGCGGACGGCGCGGGTGACTTCGTCGAGCTTGGAGGAGAGGGCGCGGGTGTCGGAGCTGATGAGCTGGACCGCGGCGATGAAGGCGAGGGGGGCGGTGGTGAGCACGAGGAGGATGCCGACGATGCCGATGTCGAGTCGGTTTCGGGCGATGAGGGTGAAGGAGAGGATGAGGGCGAGGGCGTAGAGGAGACCGAGGAGGCCGAGGACGGGGCCGTGGCCGCCGGAAGACCGGGCGCGGGGGGCGGGGGAGGGGAGGGGGTCGGACGGTTGTTGTTGGCTGTGCATAGGTCGTTCCTTCGCGGGGCCTACATTGGTCCTTTCCGTGACCGGTGTCCCCTGTAGTTTAACGCCGATTGGGTCATTCCATGTCCAAACCTCTGCGGATTCCAGAGTCTGAAGCGACGGGACACCCTGGTTTGCCGCCGAGGGTGGAGGTCCGGAAGTTCAGCCCGGGGCCGTACCAAACGAACTGCTATCTGGTGCGGGTGGCTGGGGGGGAGGAGTGTTGGCTGGTGGATCTGGGGTTTGCGCCGGAGGGGGAGTTGGGGGAGGTGGAGAAGATGGGGCTGAAGCCGAGTCGGCTGCTGCTGACGCATGCGCATGTGGATCACATGGCGGGGGTTGAGGCGTTTCGGCGGCGGTATCCGGGGGTGCCGGTGTGTCTGCACCGGGGGGAGCGGGGGTTTCTGGAGAATCCGGAGTTGAACCTGAGCGCGTTCGGTTCGCCGATTTCGGCGGGGGAGGCGGATGAGTGGTTGGAGGAGGGGCAGGAGCTGCGGATGGGGGAGGTGGTGTGGAAGGTGCTGCACGTGCCGGGGCACTCGCCGGGGAGTGTGGCGTTTTGGTGTGAGGGGGCGGGGCTGGTGATTTCGGGTGATGCGTTGTTCGCGGGGTCGGTGGGGAGGACGGACTTTCCGACGAGCGACCAGGACCTGTTGTTCAGCAGTATTCGGAAGAAGCTGTACACGTTGCCTGGGGAGACGCGGGTGTTGCCGGGGCATGGGCCGGTGACGTCGGTGGAACGTGAGCGGAAGACGAATCCGTTTGTGCGTGGGTGAGGGGGCGAAAAGAAACAAAGCCCGGCGCGGGGCCGGGCTTTGCGGTGCGAGCGGGGTGATGGGTTACCAGCTGCCGATGCCCATTTTGCCGGCGGCGCCGTGGATGGCGTCGTGGTGGGTGCGGGTCATGCCGGAGACGTTGCCCTCGAGGTCTTTGTCGGTGTTGCGGAACTCGTCGCGGGCTTCGCGGAGGAGGGACTTGCCGTGGTCGTCGGGGTAGCTCTTATCCGGCGGGTGCTTGGGGTGGGACGCCTTTGCGGAGTTGCTTCCTGCCTGGATGAGCTGGTTTCGTGCGCTGTTGTACGCATGCCCCTTGACGGTTGCCATCGTGAACTCCTGTGCGATGAATGGCCCTGAGACGGCCCGGGCCCCCGGCCTCCTGATGCCAGAGCATAGCTTATTCGACGGAGGCGAGTCCCATGCAGCGGCGCCATGTGGAAAGTTGGCCTAGGTGCATGCTGGTGTGGCCGAGGAGGAGGAAGTTGATCATGGAGCCGATGGTGGGGAAACGCGCGCGGAGGCGTTCTTCGGCCGGGGGTTGCTGGAGGGTGGAGTCGGGGACGCCGGCGAGGTTGTTGAGGGCGGTTGTGGTGGCGTGGAAGTAGTGGGTTTTCACGGCTTCGAAGGCGGGGTAGATGGTCCCGTCGGGGTCGTCGAGGCAGGGGGCGCCGGCTTTGAAGAGGGCTTCCCACTCTGGGGAGACGGCGATACCGGCGGTGTCGAGGCCGCAGCGCTCGAGCATTTTGGCCGGGTAGATGGCGAGATGGCCGTAGAGGAAGGTGGCGTGGTTGCAGTCGACGGTGACGGGTTTACCGGCGCGTTCGAAGTGCGGCTTGCGGGCGGCCATGGCGGGGGTGATTCCCGCGGTGAGCTGTTCCATGCGGCCGTTGAGGACTTTGGCGGGGCCGATGAAGTAGTCGATGGTGTTCATGAGGGAGGTGCTCCGAAGTGGGGTTGGTTGCCGCGATGAGGGGACGGGCTGATCGGATCAGAACGGGATGTCGTCGTGGGGAACGTCTTCGATGGGAGCGGAAGCCTGCGGGCGCTGTGCGGGGCGTCCACCCCCTCCACCCCCTCCACCACCCCCACCGCCGCTGGGGCGCGAGTAGTTCCCACCTCCACCACCCCCACCGCCGCCTCCGCCACCACCGCCCCCTCCACCGCCGCCGCCTTCAGCGCCTTGGCGGCTGTCGACGAAGAAGAAGTTTTCGATGACGACCTTGAGCTTGGAGCGGTTGGCGCCGGTTTCCTTGTCCTGCCACTGGTCCATCTTGAGGCGGCCCTCGATCATG
>JBIKMF010000500.1:0-2697 GCA_044359425.1 Phycisphaerales bacterium | reverse complement strand
ACGCCGTCGTCCAAACCAACCTCCGCGCCCTGCGACTCGGACGCAACGCCGCGGCAGCCTACCTGCGTGGCCTCGAAAAAGGTGGCGACTCTCGCTCCGTGCGCCGATGGATCGACTCGCTCCCGGCCGAGCGCCTGCTGGGCGACGAGAGCGAAGTGCCCGCGTTCGACCCCGCCTCCGCCGACGACCGCCTTTCCGGTGCCGAGGCCCACGCCGTCGAACGAATGCTCGAGGACGTGTACGCCTCCGAACGCAGACAGCTCTACGAGCACGAGGTCTACCAGATCATTCAGTTGATCGGGGCAATCTCCCCGCCGCACCACATCTTCCTCCCCGTCGACAACCTCCTCGCCCCCGAGGCACTCGATAGGTTCCCGGGTGAGCAGGTCGTGCTGAAGATCGTTTCGCCCGACGTCGTCCACAAGTCCGATGCCAAGGGCGTTGTGTTCTGCCCCAAACGGCCCGAAATCGTCGAACGCGAGATCAACAACCTCATCGCCCTCCACCGCTCGCGAGGGGCGCGCGTCGAGGGCGTCCTTGTCGTCGAGTTCGTCGAACGCGGCAACCAGGGACTCGGCGAAGAACTCTTCGTCGGCATCCGCGCAACCCGTGAGTTCGGCCCCGTCATCGCCGCCGGCCTCGGCGGTGTGGACACCGAGTACCTTGCTCGCGCCCTCAGGCCCGGCCTCGCGATCGCAAAGGCCGTCGCCACCGACACGACCGCCGAGGACTTCTTCGCCCGCTTTCAACACACCGTCGCCTACGAGATGATCTCCGGCCAGGTGCGCGGCCACCGCCGCACGGTCTCCGACGGAGAACTTCTCCGCTGCTTCCGCGCCTTCATCGCGCTCGCGTGCCGATTCTGCGTCGACCGTGGCGATCAAGGCCCAGACGTCGCCGAACTCGAAGTAAACCCCTTCGCCTTCCGCCGCCAACACCTCATCCCCCTCGACGGCCGCGGCCGCCTCGCCACCGCCACCGTCACCCCCGTGCCCCGACCGCTCGACATGGTGCGCCGCATGCTCGAGCCCACCTCCATCGCGGTGCTGGGCGTATCCGCCCGCGACCAGAACTTCGGCCGCATCATCCTGAACAACATCGTCGAGTGCGGCTTCCCGGTCGACAGGCTCCGCATCGTGAAGGAGGGCACCGCCGAGATCGACGGCGTCGCGTGCGTCCCGTCCATCGGTAGCCTCCCCGGCGAAACCGACCTGCTCGTCGTCGCCGCCGGTGCAAGCCAACTTCCGGAAGTCGTGCAACAAAGCGTCGACTCCGGCCGCGTCCGCTCCCTCGTCGTCATCCCCGGTGGTGCGGGCGAGACCCACGACAGCCGCGACGTCCCCTCACGTCTCCGCGAGATCCTCGCGAAAGACCGCACGCTTCCCGCGGGCGGCACAGTGCTCCTGGGGCCAAACTGCCTCGGCGTCCAATCCCGACCCGGACGCTACGACACGTTCTTCATTCCAAAAGAGAAGCTCGCCAAACGCCGCGAGAAACCAGGCCGCGCCGTCGCCCTCGTCTCCCAGAGCGGCGCGTTCGTCATCACTCGCATGAGCAACATCGAAACCCTCGACCCGCTCTTCGCCGTCACTATCGGCAACCAGGCCGATGTCACCGTCAGCGACGTCGTCGCCGTCATCGGCGACCGCGACGATGTGCGCACCATCGGTGTGTACGTCGAAGGCTTCAACGACCTCGACGGCCTCGCGCTCATGCGAGCAACCCGTGCCGCCTCCGCCAGAGGAGTAGAAGTCATCTTCTACAAGGCCGGTCGAACCACCCTCGGCCGCGACGCCGCCGCGGGCCACACCGCCTCCGTCGCCGGCGACTACGACATCTGCGAAGCCGGAATGTCCAGCGCGGGCGCCCTCGTCGCCGATTCCTTCGCCGAGTTCGAACAACTCCTCGAACTCTCCGCATCGCTCCACAACACCGGGATCCGAGGCACCCGCATCGGCGCAATCTCCAACGCCGGCTTCGAAACCGTCGGTATCGCCGACAGCATTCGCGGCGGACGCGACAGTGGGGGACTCCCGCCCATGCCCGACGACGTGTCCGTCGAAATCTCCGCGGCACTCGCACGCCACGGTCTCGCCGGCCTCGTCAACGTGCGCAACCCCCTCGATCTCACCCCGATGGCCAACGAAGCGGTCTACGAATCCGCCGCGACCGCGATGCTCGCAAGCGAAGCCTACGACGCGCTCCTCATCTCCGCCGTCCCCCTGACCCCCGCACTGGCCACAACCCCCGCCGAAGCCACCCTGCGGGAACCCTTCGCAGCCACCCTCGCCCGCCTCGCCAAGTCGACCACCAAACCGGTCATCGCCGTGATCGACTCCGGCGACCAGTACCGCCCCCTATGCCACACGCTCCGCGAGTCAGGCCTCCCAGTCTTCAACCGCGCCGACGAAGCCACAACCCGCCTCACCCGCTACCTCGAATGGCGTGCCGGTCAGCCCTAACCCCCCTCCCGGCCAAAAAACGAAAAACCCCGCATCGCGGGGTTCTTCAGAAAGCGGAGAGGGGGGGATTCGAACCCCCGATACGGTTACCCGTATACAGCATTTCCAATGCTGCTCCTTCAGCCGCTCGGACACCTCTCCGGCTGAAACAGGGTGGATAGCTTAGCCCGGCTCCTTGGCTTTGTCATGCTCCCCCGGCCTGCCGCCACCGAACATATCCCCCGCCGGCGACGGC
>JBIKMF010000499.1:0-2700 GCA_044359425.1 Phycisphaerales bacterium | reverse complement strand
CCGCTTCGCTCACCCCGCTCCCATCCTACTCTCTTCTCGTGCCCTTGCTACAAGCCAACAAACTCCGCAAGTCCTTCGCCGACCGCCTCGTCGTCGATGATGTCTCCTTCACCGTCGAACGCGCCGAAGTCGTCGGTCTCCTCGGCCGCAACGGCGCCGGCAAGACCACCAGCTTCCGCATGACCATCGGCATGATCGACCCCGACCCCGGCAGCGACTCCAAAGTCTTCTTCGCCGGTCAAGACGTCACCCGCCTCCCCATGTACCGCCGCGCTCAAAGCGGCATGGGCTACCTCTCCCAGGAACCCAGCGTCTTCGCCAAACTCACCTGCGAGGAAAACCTCCTCGCCATCCTCGAAACCCTCCCCCTCTCCCGCACCGACCGCAAGCAACGCGCCGCCGCCCTCCTCGAACAGTTCGGCCTCACAAAGAAGGCCCGCCACCAGGCCCGCACCTGCTCCGGCGGCGAACGCCGCAAACTCGAAATCGCCCGCGCACTCGTCACCGACCCTCGCCTCATCCTCCTCGACGAACCCTTCTCCGGCGTCGACCCCATCGCCGTCGAAGACCTCCAGGCCGAAATCCGCCGCCTCGCCGATCGCGGCATCGCCTTCCTCATCACCGACCACAACGTCCAACAGACCCTCCGCGTCTGCGACCGCGCCTGCATCATCGAAGCAGGCCGCAAACTCGCCGAGGGCACCCCAAAGGCCCTCATCAACGACGAAACCGTCAAACGCGCCTACCTCGGCAACCTCTTCCGAGGCGATGAGTTCGATGACCTCCCCGTCATCGCCAAACGCGGCAGCTAGCCCCGCGCACCCAAAGCCCACTTCCCGTTACACTCCCCACATGCTCCGATCCTCCCTCACCGCCGCCGTGGGCCTCTGTCTCTCCGTCGCCCCCGCCCTCGCGCAAGACCTCACCCACAAAGCCCCGCCCCAGCGCGGCACCATCGTCCTCCACAACGCCTCCATCCACCCCGTCGCCAAGCCCGCCATCGCGACCGGCTTCATCATCTTCACCGACGGCATCATCAAAGAAGTGGGGGAGGGACAACCCTCCTTCCCCGACCCCGCCACCCCAGGTGACATCCAGAAGATCGACCTCAAGGGCGCACACGTCTACCCCGGCCTCATCGCCCCGTGGACCCAACTCGGCCTCACCGAGATCCAGGCCGTCGGCCAAACCCAGGACCTCCGCGAAACCGGTGGCATCACCCCCGAAGTCTGCCCCGCACACGCCGTCAACCCCGACTCCACCCTCATCCCCATCACCCGCTCAAACGGCATCATGCTCGCCGGCATCTTCCCCGAAGGCTCCCCCTTCCCCGGCCAGGCCTCCGTCATCCGCCTCGAGGGCTGGACCATCAACGAAATGGAAGTCACCGCCTTCGCCGGCCAGGTCTGCCGCTGGCCCAACATGCGAACCGTCACCGCCTGGTGGATGGACCGCAGCGAAGACGACCAACGCCGCGACATCGCCACACAGCTCGAATCCATCACCAAAACCCTCGACACCGCAACCCGCTACCGCGACGCCCGCGCCGCCGACCCCTCCGCCCCAGCCGACCTCCGCTGGGACGCCATGATCCCCGTCCTCCCTCCCGCGCCCACCACCGAGGGCCAAGCCCCCGCCCCCGCCGCCAAACCCATCTTCTTCCTCGCCAACGACCAAGACCAAATCAACGCGGCAGTCAGCTACGCCCAGCAGCGATCACTCCGCGCCATCATCGTCGGCGGCCGCGACGCCGCCGACTGCGCCGAGCTCCTCAAGAAGCACAGCGTCCCCGTCATCGTCACCGGCACCCACGTCTTCCCCCGCCGCGACGACGCCCCCTACGACGACGGCTACACCCTCCCCGCCCGCCTCCAGGCCGCCGGCGTCCACTTCACCATCGCCAACAGCGACGACACCGCCCACGAGCGCAACCTCCCGTACTCCGTCGCCATGGCCGTCGCCCACGGCCTCGACCACGACGCTGGCATCCGCGCCATCACGCTCAGCGCCGCCGAAATCCTCGGCGTCGCCGACCGCTACGGCTCCCTCGAGGTCGGCAAAACCGCAACACTCATCGTGACCACCGGCAGCCCCCTCGACGTCCGCACCCAAATCACCAGCGCCTACATCGACGGCCGCACCATCGACCTCAGCAACAAGCAAACCGAGCTCGCCGAGAAGTACGAAGAACGCTACAAGCAACAAGCAAAGTAACGCGATGTAACTTGGCCTTTCAAGGCCAAGCGTTCCAAGGGCCTCCGGCCCTTTCTTCGTTGAGCGCCCGAACGTGCAATCCGACAGCCCGAAGGGCTGATCATCAACAGCCGGGGCGTGGAGGAGGCTCTGCGACGACACCCCCGGGAGATGCGCACCCAACTTCTGCGACGCCCCCCCTCACACCGGCCCCTTCCCCGTCGCGCCACACTCCGGACACGGCCGATCACCCAGCCCACCAACGTCGTACCCACACCCACGACACGCGTTCGGTCCAACCGCCGCACGCCGATACGCCCTCACAAACCCAACCACCAACGCCAACGCCACCGGCCACAGCGGCACCGTCACAAACATCGCCGACCCACCCGCCCCCGCACTCCCCCCGCCCAAACCAACCCGCGGCAACCACCGCACCATCCCATCACTCGCCCCCGGCCCCCCCAACTCATCATTCACCCCAAAGAACACCGCCCCGCCCCCGCC
>JBIKMF010000498.1:0-2708 GCA_044359425.1 Phycisphaerales bacterium | reverse complement strand
CAGGCGACGAACTCGCACGGCTCACCGCGCAGACCCTCGCAGATGGGCGTGTTCCCCAGACCCTCGTCGCCATCGAACGGCGAGCCGACGCCGCCGCTCGTACTCCGGTCCCCGTCCCGGCCGCGCCCGGTGAACCAAGCCTGTTCGAGCACGTCATCTACATCATCAAGGAGAATCGCACCTACGACCAGGTCTTTGGCGACATGGCCAAGGGGGAGAACCCCAAAGGCCGCGGCAAACCTGAGTTCTGCATCTACGGCAAGGAGATTACCCCGAACCAGCACGCCCTGGCCGATCAGTTCGTGCTGCTCGACAACTACTACTGCAACGGTGTACTGAGCGCCGACGGCCACTCGTGGGCCACCGAGGGTGCGACCACGCCATATCTCGAACGCAGCTTCGGCGGATTCACGCGGAGCTATACCTTCGGTGACGATCCGCTAACCTACAGCAGCAGCGGGTTCGTGTGGGACCATGTGCTCGCCGCTGGCTTCAGCTTCCGCAACTATGGCGAGTTCGATGATACGAAGGAAACGCCAGACGCGGACTTCCCGACGATCTGGGAGGACTGGAAGAACGGCCTCGCCGGCAAAGAACGCAAGATCAAGTTCGTCGCGAACATCGGGGTCGAGAAGCTCCGTCGGTTCTCATGCCCCGATTCCCCCGGGTGGAACATGGACATTCCCGATCAGATCCGTGCCGATGTGTTCCTCAAGGAGTTCGCGCAGTTCGAACAGGAAGGAACACTCCCCAACTTCATCGTCATCTATCTGCCCAACGACCATACCAGCGGCACCGCTGAAGGCAACCCCACGCCCCGCGCGCTCGTCGCCGACAACGACCTCGCCGTCGGTCGCATCGTCGAAGCCGTCAGCAAGAGCAAGTTCTGGCCCAAGACGGTGTTCTTCATCAACGAAGACGACCCTCAGGACGGGTGGGACCACGTCGACGGTCACCGTTCGATCTGCCTGGTGGTGAGCCCTTACTCGCGCCGGGGTGCCGTCGTCAGCGAGTTCTACAACCAGGCCTCCGTCATCCACACCATCGAACGTATCTTCGGCATCGCGCCCGCGAATCAGCGGTACGCCATGGCACCCGTGATGACAGCCTGCTTCAGCGACACGCTCGATACCACGCCATTCACCGCTCTCTCCCCCGGCGTCTCCATCACAGAGATGAACCCCAAGAAGCAGTCCCTGGGCCCGGTCGGACGGTACTTCGCGGAACTCAGCGAGAAACAGGACTTTGACCACGTCGACGCGGCCAGCGAGGATGATCTCAACCGCATCCTCTGGTTCGCCGCCAAGGGAGAAACGCCCTACCCCGCCGAGTTTGCGGGTGCCCATGGGAAAGGTCTCTCCGCCTTGGGCCTGAAGCTCGACCCGCACGTCGAAGAGGATGATGACGACGATGAATAGCCGTCACGCACTCGCGAACGGCTTCGCTCACTGACCCGTCACCACATACCACCCCATCCGACCCGCGATCGCGCACGCCGCGAGCAGAAACGCCCACCTCACAAACCGCGACCCCTGCTTGATCGCCAGCGAACTCCCCACCCACGCGCCCGCGGCATTCGCCAAACCCATCGGGATCGCGATCGCCCAGACCACCTTGCCCGCGATGATGAACGTCGCCAGCGAGCCGATGTTGCTCCCGAAGTTCATCGCCTTCGCGTTCCCCGTTCCGATCACGAAGTCGAACCTGAGAAACCGCACCATCACGAACACGAGGAAACTCCCCGTGCCCGGTCCGAAGAACCCGTCGTAGAACCCCAGTGCAAGCCCAGCCAGCACCGTGATCACGATGGTTCGCCGTGTCGGCCCTTCGTACGCACCCTCGCCGCCGAACTGCGGCTTGAAGAACATGTAAAGCGCCATCACGATCAGCAACCCGCCGAAGACGCCCTTCGTCATCGTCTCGTCGAGCTTGCCGACCTGCATCAGCGTGATCGCGCCCAGCACAGATCCGATCAGCGAACACAATGCACCCAGCGGAGCCACCACGCGATCAAGCTTGCCCCGCAGCAGAAACGACACCGTCGCCGTGCTCGATCCGCTCGTGCCCACCATCTTGTTCGTACCCGCGATCATGGGCACCGGCAGCCCCAGCGCCGCGAGCGTCGGCATCGTAAAGATCCCGCCGCCGCCAGCCATCGCGTCGATGAGGCCGGCAACAAACGCGATGGCCGCGGCGATGAGAATCTGTTGGGTGGTCAGGTCGGGCACGGGGCGGAGTGTACCCCGATGGAGCGAACGGTTCGCGGACGCTCGAGCACCGATCTAGCCGCCATGCGATCCTCGGTTAACGTCGACGGCGCGTTCCCAGCCCACAAAGCCCCATGAGAACGCACGCCGATCCCGGGCCTGGGATGACGAATCCGCCGTAGAAGAGGCCGGTACTCGAGATCGGTCCACCCGCGGCCGAGGTGGTGACCCGGATGAGCAGCCGATACTGGCCCGGCTCCGCGATCCCGCTCATGTCCCAGTCTCCGGCCCCGAAGTTCTCGTAGATTGCCCCGTTGGGTCCCGTCAGCATAACCTCGCCGTTCGCTGTCGCTTCGAACGCGTCAAGGGTCACGCCTCCCCAGAAGCGGTACTGCCTCGGATCGTCCACAGTGAACGTGACGTCGAACGTGCTGCGTGCGCTCGCCGAGAAGAACTGCATTCCGCCGTTCGAGCCACATCCCCCTTGGGTAAACATGCCTT
>JBIKMF010000497.1:0-2709 GCA_044359425.1 Phycisphaerales bacterium | reverse complement strand
AGTTGGTGATGCCGATCCAACGTTGGCCGTCGGTGCGGGGCCATTCAACGAGGAAGCCGGCGTCGCTGGCGGTACGGCCGAGCACGCAGCCATCTGGGGGCTGTGTGGTCCACTCGACGAGCTTGAGACCGCTGCGTTCGATGGCGTACGCGGCGAGGCGAGCGCCGGAGAGCGTGGGAGCCTCGGGTTCAGCGAGGAGCAGCTCCCAAGCGGGGGCGGCGCCGAGCGCGGAGACCAGGCGTGTGCCGTCGGGAGAGACGAGTGGCAACTGCATGCCGTCGTACTCGACCGTGCCGATCGGCGCGACGGTGACTTGGACGCGGGAGACGGTCGTCTTGGCTTGTGCGGGAGAAGCGATGGGGCCGGAGGGGAGTGTGGCGGCCGGCTTTCCCGGAGTGGCGACCTGGGTCTTTGGCTCGACCTTGGTGCCGCGGTTTGTCGGCGCTTGCTCGGTGACGCAGCCGTTGAGGAGCGGGAGCGTCACGAGGGCGAAGATGAGGCCGCGGGAGAGGGCGGGCATGGATCAGGTTCCGGGGTTCTGGGGTTCCGGGGCGTTGGGAGTCGCGGGAGCGGGGTTGTTGGGAGTTGTGGAGGGGGTTGTGGAGGTGGGACTAGAGGGGGTGGCGCCGTGCTTGTTGTTGGGGTCGAGCTGGCCGCGGAGTTCGGTGAGGCGGTCCTTGAAGGAGGTGTTGACCTCGTCGGACTGGTCGGTGTTGTCGACGACGATGGGGGTGATGAAGACGAGGAGCTCGGTGTTCTTCTTGGTGCGTTCCTTGCTCTTGAAGAGCCAGCCGAGGAGGGGGATGTCGCCGAGGACGGGGACCTTGCGGATGACGTCGGAGTCTTCGGTACGGAGGATGCCGGAGATGACGACGGTCTGCTGGTTCTTGACGATGAGCTGAGTGGTGGTTTCGCGGCGGTCGACGATGAAGCCACCGAAGAGGGTTTCGCCGGGGACGATGGAGGAGAGTTCGAGGTTGACCTTGAGGTCGACGTCGCGCTTCACGGTGATGCGGGGGCGGATTCGGAGCTGGATACCGACGGCCTTGTAGTCGAAGGACTGGACGAGGTTGCCCTGCGTGTTGGTCTGCGAGTCGGTGACGAAGGGGATGTCCTGGCCGTCGAAGAACTCGGCTTCCTGGTTGTCGCTGGTGAAGATGCGGGGCTCGGAGAGGATGGAGACGTCGGTCTTCTGGGCGAGGGCCTGGAGGAGGACGTTGAGATCGACGTTGGAGCTGATGACGGAGGTATCGAAGAGGCTCGTGGCCCAGTTGTTGCGGGTGCCTTCGGCGTTGGTGCCGATGGAGATGGAGTTGTCACCGTCGCTGGGCGTGAGGGTCTGGCTGGACCAGCGGATACCGATGGACTTGGCGTCTTCGGCGGAGACTTCCGCGACGATGGCGGAGAGCAGCACCTGACGGCCGGGCTTGTCGAGCTGCGAGATGAGGTCTGCGACGGACTGCTTGTACTCGGGCGGCGCGACGACCATGAGCGCGTTCTGCCGCCACACGGGGACGATGCGGAGCTGACCAACGAGGTTGGAGGCGTTGCGGCGATCGGTGGGGGGACGCGAGCGTTCCCACCAGAACCGCATGAGGTCACCGGTGGTGGTCTCGGTGGTTGTCGCGCCGTCTGCGCCGGTGGTCGTGGAGGCGAAGGGGCTTGTGCTGGAGGTGTTCTCGCTCAGGCCCGAAGAGGAGCGGCGGAACTGGGCGAGGGTGCCGTCCTGAGCGAGGAGCGCGTTGAGTTGCTCCGCGAGGTCTTCGGCGGAGGCGTGCTTGAGCTCGACGATCAGCGGGAGGCCGGCGGTCTGGGGCTTGTCGAGGTCTTCGATGATCTTGTCGATCACCGCGATGTTGTCGGGGCTCTTCGCCACGACGACCAGGCGGCTGGTATCGGGTATGGCCTCGAACGAGAACTGTCCGGCGAGTCGGCCTGCGCCCTGGCTGGACCCGGAGGTCGTGGTTGCGCCGCCGCCGCGGTTACCGCCGCCACCACCGCCGCCCCCTGTTGATGCCGAACCGGAGCCTGCGCCGAAGAGCCCCTCGAGGAGGGCCTTCATCTTCACGGGGTCGGTGTTGACCAGTTCGTACGTCTTGGGGATGACCGTCTCGATGCGCACAGGGAGGTCCCAGTGGCCGCTGATCTGCTCGGCGATCTGCAGCAGGACCGATGGATCCGCGGCAACGGTGACGGAGTTCTGCTGGCTGTTGGCGGTGACACGGACTTCGCTGTTCGCCGATGATGCGCTTTCTGTGGCGCCCCCGCCGCGGTCTCCGCCGCCGAAGCCGAAGGGGCCGCCACGGCCGCCGCCCTGGTTGTTGTTGTTTCTGTTGCGGTTGCTCGCGGCCGAACCGGTGGAGCCACCTTCGCCGAAGAGTTCGTCGATGTTCGTCTTGATGGTCTCGGCGTCGGAGTACTTGAGCGCGAAGGTCTGGGTCTGCAGGGCGCCCGCGGCGGGGCGATCGAGGGCGTTGAGCAGACGCTCGAGTCGCTGGAGGAGCCCGACGTTGCCGATCACGGCGATCTGGTTGGACTCCTCGTCAACGCTGCGCTTCGCGAAGTCGGGCACAACGTCCTTGAGCATCTCGCCGACGTTCTTCGCGGTGAGATGCTTGAGGGCGTACACCTTTTCGACGATCGTGCCCATGTCGGAGCGGTTGAGAACGCTCTCGCCGGGCCCGATGACGGGGACGTCCTGCTTGATCA
>JBIKMF010000496.1:0-2712 GCA_044359425.1 Phycisphaerales bacterium | reverse complement strand
TAGCCTTGGCCCCAACCCCCTCGGGCGGTTAGGTTTGCGCTAGCCCCCCGCGAGCTGTTACGCCCCGGCAACTCCCGCGTAGAAACGCGGTCTGGGAGAGGCCGGACCACCCAAAGTTCGGGGAATGCGGCCCCTATCCTCGCCCCAGAAACCCGGCCTTCCCGATACCAAGGAATCAGGAACGGCCGCACAGCCAGAACCACGCCCCCGCAGGGGCACAGACGAATGCGGGCCGGGAGCCCGCAGCCCAACGAAAGGACCAGGATCGATGATGCCGACCCGTACCAAGTTCTCCGCACTCACCGCCGCGATGCTCGCCTCGCTCGCGGGCGTCAACCCCGCCGTCGCCGGCGGCCCGGAGTCCATCGACCGCGTGCCCTCGAACGCCGCGATCATCATCTCGCTCCGGAGCATGGAGAGCTTCGTGAAGGAGTTCGATGCCTTCGAGAAGGCCATGGGTCTTCCCGCTGGCGGCGACAACCCCATCGCCCAGGCTGAAGCCCTCCTCGGCACGAAGGGCCTCAACCCCAACGGCTCCATGTCCGTCGCCATCATGCCCGAGGCCGATGGCTCCGTGGACTTCGAAGCCGCGGAACCCAACGGCCTCATGATCATCCCCGTCGCCAACTACGCCGAGTTCGTCAAGGGCCTCGGCGGCACCGGCACCGAAGGCGTCCAGTCGATCAAGTTCGACGAGAAGGACGCCTACGTCAAGGACATCGGCGGTGGCTATGCCGCGATCTCCAACGTCAAGGCCACCATCGACACGTTCGACGGCAAGGGCGGCAAGGCCGCCTCCCACGCCACCTCATTCGGTGCCACCGGCGCCTCGATCGCCGACCGCGCCGACATGATCCTCTTCATGAACATGGCGATGTTCCGCGACAAGCTCAAGGAAGGTCTCGCCGAAGGCAAGGCCGGCATGGCCGAAAGCCCCCTCGCGATGGGCGGCGAAGGCATGATCAAGGCCGCGGATCAGATGTTCGGCTTCATGGCCGACTTCGCCGACCAGGCCCAGGGCGCTGTCTTCGGCGTCGACTTCACCGAGAAGGGCGTGAAGATCGACCTCGGCGCTCAGTTCAAGGAAGGCACCGAGATGGCCGGCTACTTCGCCAAGAGCGGCGACTCCGGTGCTCTGCTCTCTCGCCTCCCCAACCAGGCCTTCCTCATGGCCGGTGCGTTCGATACCTCGAGCGAAGGCGTTCGCCAGGTCCTCGGTAAGTTCACCGAGTTCTCCAAGCAGATGCAGGGCGCCGTCCAGCAGGCCGCCGCCGCCAACGGCGCCGACCTCGCTGGCATGGACGACATGTCCAGCCTCATGTCCCTCACCGGCGACCTCCAGAAGAGCGACGGCACCGCCTTCTGCCTCGGCGCCTCCCCCAGCGGCATCATGGGCGGCCTCTTCACCAACACTTCCACCTACCAGAAGACCAAGGAAGGCCCCGCCATCCGGGCCGCCTCCCAGAAGGCCGTCGAATCCATGAACGGCAAGAAGATCGCCGGCATGAACTACAAGTCCACCTACGCCCCCGCTTCCTCCACCATCAAGGGCGTCGAGGTCGACTCCTGGTCCGCCACCATGGAGCCCGCCGAGGACGACCCCAACGCCATGCAGATGCAGATGATGATGGGCCTGGTCTTCGGCGCCGGCGGCATGGGCGGCATGACCGCCTCGGTCGACGGTGGCATCGTCTCCACCATGAGCCAGAACACCCTCCTCATGACCTCGGCCATCGACGCCGCCAAGTCCGGCAACGGCCTCGGCGCCGACCCCGCGATGGTCGAGATCCAGTCGAACCTCCCCAAGAACCGCGTCTTCGAGTTCTACCTCGGCACCAAGTCCATCATCGACGCCGGTGCTGGCCTCATGCAGATGGCCGGTGGCGAAGCCTCCTTTGTTCCTCCCGCCAAGGTCTCCCCCGTCGCCATCGCCGGCACCGCCGGTGGCGGTGGCATGGGCATGCACGTCTTCCTCCCCGCCGATGTCATCAAGGCCATCGCCGAAATCCAGGCCCAGATGGACGCCGGTGGCGAAGATGAGCCCATGGACGACGCCGGCAACGGCAACGCCGGCGGCGGCGACCAGCCCCGGTTCTAAGATCACACTTCTACTTCAGTATCCTCAAGGGCCCGGCCTCAGCGCCGGGCCCTTTGCGTTCGCTCAGCACCCCGAATCCCAACGCTCAAAGAACACAACCACGTCGTCCCCATCCACGTTCCCGCTCCCGTCGACGTCCGACGGCTCGCCCCCCGCATCCCAGGACGCGAAGAACGCGATCACGTCGTCCCCGTCCGGCGACCCGTTGCAGTCGAAGTCGCCCAGGCACACCACCACTTCCACCGCCTCCGTGGACACAGTACCGCACGGGTTCGTGACCTCGCATGTGTAACTGCCCTCGTTCGACCCGTTCACGCCCGTCACGCTGTACGTCGCGCCCGTCGCTCCTTCGATCGCCGTGCCATTCAGCCTCCACTGATACCCCGGCGCCGGCACGCCTGTCGCGCCCACCGTCAGCTCGATCCCTCCGTTCACACACACCAACCCGCTCCCAACCGGCGGAGTCGTAATCGCCGGCGCCTCGCACCCCACATTCAGAATCGGTGCCGACACCACGACCTGCCCATCCGGATTCGTCACCTCCACCGCCCTCATGCCAAGCGTCGCATCGCCCGCGGCGGTCACGTTCATCACCACCCGCGACGGCCCCGCGT